>JABAAZ010000036.1 GCA_014238475.1 Candidatus Paceibacter sp.
TATTTTTATAAACTAAATGAAACTGGTGTATTAACAAAACTTTTTGGTCCAGAACAAGGGCTGCTTGTACTACACAATGAGCTCACAAACATCTCTCTTGTAAGAAACAAACTTGGTTTATTTTTAGACAAAGGAGAACCAAGAAGAATATTTTTACAAACGGACACGCTTCCAGAAAAATGTATTTTTGCTAAAGAACATATATATTGCGGCATTCCAAACTCACTAACAGTTTCTACTAGATCAGGAAACGACACACTGGTGCCGGACTCGTGGTACCGAGGTGATGTTATATACAACGATGATTTTTATAAAATAAACACAGAAACAACTGTTGTAAATAAGATCGACTTAAACCTTGATGACAAAGAGAGATCACAGATTGATTTGATTAACCCGAAGCTTAGCGAGGATGAAAAATTCTTATTTTTCCAAAACAAAATAGACTACTCTTTGTGGGTTCTGGAGCTATAAAAGTGATTATTTTTCTTTCTTTATTAAGAAAAGATCTTGTATAATAGAGAAAATATTGTTAGCAAGCCAATACAAAGCAACAGCATTTCCTATAGAAAAAACCACAACACCAGATACAATTGTAAAAGCATATTTCATAAAATTTGCTATTTGTTTGTTTTGATTTGGATTTTTTGAAAAAATAACACAAAACAAACAAAATTGTGATGCTGCCACAGCAATTGCAAAAACAATACTACCAGAAGATGTGAGACTGCTTCCAAAAACAAATGAATAGTCTATATTACTAAAAAAACTGCCTCCAAAGTATAAAAAATCTTGATTTAATAAATTATTTTGTATGTTTTTTACAACAACAAATATAGAAAGAAATATTGGTATTTGTATAAAAATAGGGAGCAGTGGAGAAAGGGGATTTAGTTTATGTTTTTTGTAAACTTCTAAAGTTTGTTCAGTTCTTTTTTTAGCGTCTTTTTCTTTTTTGTTTATTTCTTTTATTTCTATTTGAATTTTTTTTATAACACTATTTAACTTGTTTTGTTTTTTTACCATCGGAATGAGTAAAGTTTTTACAACAACAACTATTACTAAAATAGTAATCCAAAAAAAATTATTTAGTGCTAAATAAGAAACAAAAGCAAAAATATTATATGTAGGTAAAAAAAACAATGTGTGTAATATTCCCATAATTTATTTCTTTTTTAAGATATCTCCTATTATACCTTTTAATTCGCTAAACGGTGTTTTCAAAATATCTTTTTTTATTTTTATATTTGTTTTTTCAGGACAACCAACACTTCTTAATATGTGTTTGATTCTTCTTTTTATTTTATTACGGTCTACTGCTTTTTTAATTATTTTCTTAGGTATTGTTATTTTGTTTTTTTCTTTTGTTTTTTTTATTTCTAAAAAAGTGTTCTTATACATTAAACTTAACAAGAAACCTTTGCCCTTCCTTTGCTTCTTCTCCTAGAAATTGTGTTTTTACCACCAACTGTTTTCATTCTAGACAAAAACCCGTGTGTTCTTTTTCTTTTTTTGTTTTTGGGATTGTATGTTATAGACATATTTTGTATTATATTCTAAAAAACACAAAAAAACAACATTTTCAGTTATCCACCAATTATTAACACGAAAAAGATTTTTTATTGTCTTGTTTGTGGTTGCAGAAAACACAATAAACACTGATAATAATTTGTAATATGGAAACTCAAAAAACAACAACTTTTATAACCCTGTGGGAAAACATTTTAACCGCTATTAAACAGGAATTAACTGACTCAAACTACAACACCTGGTTCGGAAGCTCAAAAGCCATGTGGCTACAAGACAGTGGTACGGTTTTAGTTGTTGGTGTTCCAAATGAATTTATAAAAAACTGGATATCAAAAAAATATTTAAGTTTTATAAACAAAAAACTAAAAGAAGAGAATGATGAGATTAAAAACATAAAAATAATTGTCTCAAGTAAACCAAAACAAACCAAAGTCACTAAAAGAAATACTATTGGATCTGATGACACACCACTTTCTTTTGAAAGAATAGATAAAAAAAACAATTTAAATAAAAAATATTCTTTTAAAGAGTTTATAATATCTCCACACAATGAATATGTTTGTGCAGCTGCAAAAGCAGTTGTAAACAAACTTGGTGTTGCTTATAACCCGTTTTTTATTTTTGGAAACACGGGTGTTGGTAAAACACATCTGCTGCAAGCCATAGGAAACCAAGCTGCGGTGATGTATCCAAATATAAAAATATATTACATGTCTTCTGAAACTTTTATAAACGGTTATTATAACGCACTACAAGATGGAACTGTTGGTGATTTTAAAACTAAATACAGAGACTATCATCTTTTAATAGTAGATGATGCTCACTTTTTTAAAGGTAAAGCAAAAATGTTGGAGGAGTTTTTTCATTTGTTTAATGATTTGTATAACAAAAACCACCAAATAGTTTTTTCATCAGACAGACACCCCCAAGAACTAGACGGGATAGAGGAAAGAATGATATCCAGATTTTCTTCTGGTATGGTGCTTGAGTTGTCTCAACCAGATGTTGAATCTAGAGAGATAATTTTAAAAGAAAAAGCTAAAAGAGTTGGTTTAGAATTAGACCAAAAAACCATTGATTTTGTTATTAAAAACATAAATGGTGGAATAAGAGAGATAGAAGGTATATTAAACACAATAAGCATGCACAAAGACTTAAAAAACAGTAATAAAATTGTTTTTAGTGATGTTTATAGTGTGATAAACACAAACATAAAACACAAACGAGATATATCTTACAAAGATGTTATATCAAAAACATGTGATTTTTTTGATATATCAAAAGAAGAGGTTTTTGGAAAAAATAAAAAAAATTGTTTTGAAGGGCTCATTGTAATTTCTTGAAATTTATAGTGCATATCAAAGGCTTCATAATGTTTCAACTGTGCAAATTTTGTCATCCCGACTTAAAAACTAAAGATTTGA
>JABAAZ010000037.1 GCA_014238475.1 Candidatus Paceibacter sp.
AAAATTCATTATTTTTCTTTTGATGACTTACGACACTTGGTGTCGCAGCTACACCATCGTTTGCAAGTGTTGAGAGTATTCGAATCATTGATATTGGTGTTATAGCTATACCTTGTCCGTATCCAGCGGTAACAAATCCTACCCTTCTAGATTTTTTTAAGTTTCCGACAAGCCCTCCGTTCTCCCTTGGTAAATCTATCCCTGTCGGTTCTTCTAAAGCAAAAGCATCCAGATATCCAGAAAATATTTTATTCCCTATTTTTTCTAACAAAAATACAATTCCTGTGTTTAGCGAGTCACTCAATATTGTTTGTATACTTGTGTTTGGTCCTCTTCCTTCTTCGTCAAAGTTACTAATCCTTCGTCCATCTACAAACGCAAACCCTTTGTCATCATACGTGTCATCTATCTCTACTGAATTTGAATCTATGCCAATAGCTACAGTGATCGGCTTCATTATAGATCCAAATTCATACACATTTTCAACAATTGGATTTTTGTAGACAGCTATATTTTCTTCTTTTTCAAATAAATTTGGATCAAAGGTCGGAACAACCGCACTTGCAACTATCTTGCCGGTATTTGGATCCATAATAACACCCCCAACAAGATCACTCTCCCAGTCGTTTTTAATTTTTTCAATCTTTTTTTCTAGAAAGTCTTGAACATTTGGTTCAATGGATGTGACTATCCCGATAGATTCTTCAGATTTGTTGTTTTCAAGATCCGATTGGTAATATGCTTCGAGGCCATATCTACCGTTATAAGATTCTGTTTTTTCATCATATCCCACAAAACCGATCACGTTAGCTGCCCTGCTGTGATATGGATACTGTCTCTTTTCACTTTTTTCTATATGTATACCTCTTGTATTATATATACCTGACAATTTTTCAAATTTTTCTATTTCTTTGTCTGTCAGACTTTTCTTTATAACAATATATGGATCATTTGCTTTTTGTATTTTTTTAATAAAACTTTTTTCATCAACCTCAGGAAAAATTGTTTGTATTATAGAATAAGTCTCATCTATATCTGTAACTCTTCTTGAATTCACTATTAACCTGCTTGAGACAAATACAGATGATGCTGCTATTGGGTGTTGTCCAAATTTATTTGTAAAAAAAATATTTCCCCTTAATGCAGATCTATTTGAAAAAAAGACCTTCGGGTTTGCTTTGATATGGTTTATTATTTGCCTATGGTAAAGCAACCCTATACACAAGATTCCAATTCCCACATAAAATATTATAAAAATTCTTAACGGTTCTTTATTTTTCATCTAAGTCCTATCTAGCACTTACCGAAGCAAATCTTCCTTGTTGTGTTCTCACAGACACTGCCACATCATTATCACTTGGCACTACTATAAAACTTTTATTTTGTTTGTTTTTTGAAGCTATTTTGACCTTTTCTTTTTCACCTCTGATGTCTATTTCATCAGCTATAATCAGCTCCATTTGCTTATCTATATAATCACCACTTGAAAACAAATAAGTGGTATATCCGGAGACGAATACGGATAAAAATGAAAACCCAAAAGAAAACCATATAAAACACCATAAATACAGTATAATTTTGTTTGTCCGTTGTTGTGTTTGTAAATTTGTCATATGGTTTGTAGTAATATTTGTTAATTTTTTGTAAATGTTCGCAGTTTTGCACTTCTTGCTGCTTTGTTTTCTTCTATCTCATCTTCTGTAGCACATACTGGTTTTTTATATTTTTTCTTTCCCAGACCTTTTTTTTCCCATTCCAAAAACATATGCTTAACGATTCTGTCTTCCAAACTGTGAAATGAAATTATAGATATTACCCCAAGGTCTTCTACAACTTCTAAACAGCAAGATAAAAATGTTCTTAAGTTTTCAAGTTCACTGTTAACTGCTATTCTTATCGCCTGCATTGTTCTGCGACTCGGGTTAGTTTTTCCTTTTTTTTCAAACCACCTGAGCGATGCGGATATAAGTTCTGATAACTCTTTTGCTGATTTGATTGGTTGCTCTTCTCTTTTCTGAACAATTGCTTTTGCAATTCTTCTTGCATACTTCTCTTCTCCATAATTTTTAATTATAGTGAATATATTTTCTTCTTCCCAATTGTTTACTAGATCATAAGCTGTAAATAAATATTTTTGTGTATTTGGAGAAAAGGTCATTTCAAAATCTCCATCTTCTCTAAAAGAAAAACCTCTATTTGATTCCAGTTGGTGTGTTCCCCATCCAAGATCTAAAATTATTTTATTTACTTTTTTTATTCCAAGCGCTTCAGTTATTGTTTTTATATTTTTAAAATTCTCTTCTACTAAAATTAGTTTGTTATTATGTATATCACTCTCGAAATGTTTTGTTTGTTTTATTTGGTTTAGCGCGTGTGTGTCCAGATCTACTCCTATATATTTAATGTTTTTGTTTTTGTTTATTTCTAATATTTTTTTTGCGTATCCACCAGTGCCAACAGTTCCATCAAAAAAAATATCGCCTTCAGTAGCTTCTGTATCAGCAAGTATTTCTTGTAAAAGTACAGGCTTATGTACCCTCTTATGAGAGGTCATAAGTTTCAGATATTTCTTTTGCCGCTTTTGATGCAGACAAAATGTATTTCTGCCAATTCTGTTCGTCCCAGATTTCAATTCGATTTTCTACGCCAGCGAGAACAACCCTATCTTTTAGAGCTGCAAATGCAGATAAATTCACTGGTAGAAGAATTCTTCCAGAAGAATCTATGTCTGCCTCTGACGCGCTGGCATAAAAAAGTCGATTCATATCACGAATGTTTTTTCTCGTGATATTTGTTGCGGATTCTTTTTCTTGTATTGCTTTTTGTGGTGTCTTTTTCCATTCATCC
>JABAAZ010000038.1 GCA_014238475.1 Candidatus Paceibacter sp.
AAAAAATTTCTAGTTCAAATGGCAGTGTTTTACCAGAAGTTGTGTTTTTATTTGCATTTATTTCCAATGATAAAAGTGAATTAGATATTTTTGTTACCGCAGAATTTTCAACCACAAACAAAGATTTTGATCCCTTTATGTGATATTCAAGTTTAATTTTAATTTCTTTTTCCTCTCCTTTTTTACCATAAAAAACAGGTCTATAATTGTAGTTATATATCTCATTGCTTTCTATTCCCCCACGAATACCGTCTCTGGTTACATTTAATACAGAATTTCCAATTTCTGGAATAATGGTTCCGTCTGGATGTGAGACAACTATATCTGCAAGTGTTATTGGAACTGGATTGTAATTTTTTATTTTTACATTCACATTAGATGTAGCTCCAGAAAGTACAAAACTTGGTGCATCTATTTCGATAATAACTTTTTTTGGGGAAATAAGCTTGTCAAAATCCCTGAAGTGACCAAGCAAAACAACGGACACTGTTATAACAAAAAAAACAAGTGAAATTATAAACGGAATCTTTAAAATTGGCTTTACTTTGTATTTATCACTTGTATTCCAATTATCTTTAAGTGTAGAATGAGTTTTTGTTAGTCTTTGTCTTTTTTTTATAACATTAGAATCTTTTTCATACATCATTTTCCGATATTTTGAGTCTATTTTTTTCATTACTTATATAATAACTTGTAATTTACAGATTCTTTACTCTATCTAGTAATTTCTATGCACAAATTGTCTTCTTTTTTTAGTTTTAATTTTGATATAAGTGCTGAATCTTTTATATATTTTTCATTTTTACTTATCAAATCAATCATTTCACTTGTTTCTGAAATAGATACATCTACCATGTCAGTAGTCAAACAACCCTCTTTTTTTCTGTGATTTTGTATACTTCTTATTAATTCTCTTATTTGCCCGTCTTCTATTAGTTCTTTTGTTAATTTTGTATCAAGTAACAAAGAATCCTTGATAGCCTTGTCTTCTTTTACTTCTTTTACATTGATTTCCTCTGCGATTATATCTAAATGCTTTTTATTTAAATTTTTTGTATCTTTTATTGAAAGCTTCAAAAGAGTCTGTCGAACCTTTATATTTTCTTTTTGCCTTATCTCAAGTGCATCTGAAACTATGTTTCGTATTAACTTCATGTCATTTAAGACGTTGTTAAAATATCTTTTTTTCTTTCTCCAAAAACACAAATGTACACTTTCCGGGTCATTTTTAAATTTTATTGTTTGGTATAGAGACTCAGCTGTAAATGGTCCGATTGGTGCCATCAACTTCAATGTCTCTATAAGTACAAATCTCATCACTGCTCTTGAGTCATCACCCGACTTGCTTTTGCTTTTAATTCTATTTCTTGATCTTCGTAAATACCAAGTAGATATATCTTCTATTAACTCTCCCAATGGTTTTACAGCCCGATCAAGTTCATACTGATCAAAGTATTTTGTCATTTCTGAATGTGTTTGATTTACTTTATTTATAATCCAATTATCAAGTATATTTTGTTTGTTTAACCTATTACTGTGTGGCAAGTCTTTGTATGTGTCATAAAAAGTGAAACAGTTTCTTAGTCTTGTAAAAATTTTTCTTTCTATTTCGCGCACAACATCATCAGAGAAAGAAAGATTTTCTCCTCTTGTGATGGATGATGATATCAAATAATACCTCAACGCGTCTGCTCCTGTTTTTTCTATAAGCTCTCCTGGGTCTGTGTAATTTTTAAGTTTCTTGCTCATTTTCTTTCCATCTTTTGCTTGTATTATTCCGGTACATATTATGTTTTTATATGCTTTTTTAGCAAACGCACCAGATGATATTGCATGCAAACTATAAAACCATCCACGGGTTTGATCCAGCCCTTCTGATACAAAATCAGCTGGGAAACCAATGTTTTTTTCTGGATTAAAAAGTTTTTTATTATTAAAAGGATAGTTGTTTGAAGCATACGGCATAGATCCAGATTCAAACCAACAATCAAAAACTTCTTTAATATTTTTATATTTATTATGTGAACTATCTGTTAGTATCATTTTATCTATATACGGTCTGTGTAAATCTATGTCCCCAGATTCATTTATAGGCAGTCCTTTGTATTCTAACCACACTGGATCTGCATTTTTAACCCTTTTAGATTTGTTTTTCAGTCCATCAAAAACACTTTCATACAAACATATTTCATTGGAGTTTTCAGTAATATTTTTAATAGTCTGTATAGGACTTCCGTGTGATATAAAAACAATAACTTTATTTTTATATTTCTTACTATATTCATCTAACGCAAGTAACATTCTCCTGCCCACATCTTGGAACGATTCTGAATCTTTTGTTTTTCTGTATTTGTATCCAGAAAAAAGGTCTTTTTGGAAAACATCTGTATGTTTTTGCATATGTGCTTCCAAATCTTTTTGTACTTCTTCACTTCGATACATTTCAACTAAACGGTCATCTGTTTTGAAATTTTCTTTTTTTATATTAAGTTCTTTTTGAAAAATTTCTCCTGTTTGTTGTGCTCTTTTTATCGGAGAGGAAACTAAAACTATGTCCTCATTTTGAGTTAATTCTTTTTTATACTTTTTTATACATTCTGACACTTGTTTTTGACCTTTTTTTGTTAGTCCTCCGCAAGACTCATTGCAATAAATTTCTTTTTCATTTGAAACTGATTCTCCGTGTCTTATGAACATATATTTGTTTGTTGATTCTGGTAGATGTTTGATCATATCCTTTATTGAGTTTA
>JABAAZ010000039.1 GCA_014238475.1 Candidatus Paceibacter sp.
TAAAAGAACAAAAGAGATTTATAAAACTATCTTGATGGAGTTAAAAAAAATAAAAGACAATTTGATAGAAAAAGATGAACTAGAAATAGCAAAAACCAAATTGTTAAGTAGTGAAAACTTCGTTTTAGAAAGTAATTTTGATCTTTTGATTAAGTGTTTCATGCAATATGTTGTTTCAGGAAAAACCTTATCTTTTAAAGAGTCAACAGATGCAATCAAAAAAGTAACATCAAAACAAGTACAAAACTGTGCAAAAAAGATTTTTAAAAAGGAGAATTTTGCTATAGCTGTACTTGGTTCTTCCACAATCACAAAAAAGACTCTGGAAAGGAAAGTAAATGGTATATTATAATAAATATATAACTATATGGAAGATAACAAACAAACAACAACAGACATTGATAATTTAACAGTAACAAATGCCTGTTTGTATGAAAACAAGAAGTCAATAAAACTAATAAGCATTCTTATTATATTTTTTTGTGGTGTTGCTGTTGGACTGCTTTCAGTTCTTGTTTATCATGGATTCTTACTTAGCACCAGTAAATATGTATGGATGTTTTCTATTATATCTGTCATTCTTATTTTTATTTTTGTAGAAAGAGTTGTACACATATTTCGTTCAACGTCAGATAAAACTTATTTTGAAGATAAAAAAGTCTTTAAAAAATAATTACAACTATATTTGTTATTAAAATATTAATATATTTTATATATGCACAAAAAGTTTTTAAAACCATACGAACCATCTCAAGAAAGTCTTATTTATAGTGAGTGGGAAAAGTCTGGTTACTTTAATCCAGATAATTTAGATGGAAAAACAAATTATTGTATTGTTATGCCTCCACCAAATGCAAATGGCAGACTTCACTCTGGGCATGGTACAGATTTTACACTAAAAGATATTTTGATAAGATTCCACAGAATGATGGGGTATAAAACACTCTTAGTACCTGGGTCTGATCACGCTGGATTTGAAACTCAGGGCGAATACGAAAAAGAATTAAAAAAACAAGGTCGATCAAGGTTTGGTATGAAAGACAAAGATTTATACAAAGAGATATTTGATTTTGTTATGTCGCACAAACATATTATGGAAAACGACATAAAAAAGTTGGGAATTTCTTGTGATTGGTCAAGAAATAAATTTACTTTAGATAAAGATGTTATATCTACTTCATGCGATACATTTATAAAAATGTATAATGAAGGTTTTGTATATAGGGGTAAAAAATGTATACATTGGAACCCAAAATTTCAAACATCACTTTCAGATATTGAAACAAAATTTAAAGATGAAGTAGGAAAATTTTATTACTTTAAATATGGACCATTTACTATAGGTACCTCAAGACCAGAAACAAAATTTTCAGACAAATATATTATTGTTCATCCAGATGACAAAAGATACAAAAAATATAAACACAACCAAAAATTTACTTTAGAATGGATAAACGGCCCAATTGAGGCAACTTTATTAAAAGATGAAACGGCTGATATGGAGATGGGTTCAGGAGCTATGACTATAACACCGTGGCATTCACAAGTTGACTTTGAACTTGCTTGTAAATATGACTTACCAGTTGAACAGATTATAGATTGGGATGGCAGGCTTTTACCTGTTGCAGGTGAATTTGCTGGGTTAAAGATCAGTGTAGCAAGAGAAAAAATAGTGGAAAAATTAAAAGCAAAAGGTTTACTTGAAAGGATAGATGAAAATTATGAACACGCAGTTCGTGTGTGTGATCGCACAAATGTCGTTATAGAACCACAAATAAAATCTCAATGGTTTGTAAAGATGGATGAATTGTCAAAAACTACATTAGACGCGATGGATAATAAAGAATATAGAATCTTAACAAAAACACATGAAAAAATATTTAGACATTGGATGTCTAATCCAATAGACTGGAATATATCACGACAAATAATATGGGGTATACAGATACCAGCGTGGTTTAAAAACAAAGATACAGACAAAGAAGAAATAAAAATTAGTAAAGAGGTGCAAAAAGATGGGTGGGTACAAGACACAGATACATTCGACACTTGGTTTTCTTCTGGTCATTGGCCACTTGTTACACTTGGATATCCAGACAGTGATGATATGAAATTTTATCCAACACAAGTTATGGAAACAGGAGCAGACTTGATTTTTAAATGGGTTCCAAGAATGATTATTTTTGGACTGTATTTAAAAAAAGAAGTGCCTTTTAAGGATATTTACTTACATGGTATGACACAAGATGCAAAAGGTGTAAAAATGAGTAAGTCAAAAGGCAACGGACTCTCTCCATTGGATCTTGTTGAAGAATTTGGAACTGATGCAACTAGAATGTCTTTTGTGGTAGCAACTCCTCCTGGTATGAACACTATTTTGACCAAAGATAAAGTCAGGGCATACAAAAAATTTTCAAACAAAAAAATTTTAGGTTTTGGTTCTTCAGCTAGAAGTCAAACTTTTTTAAATTTCTGTGAAATTGATTCACAAAAAATCATGGCTATTATTGATAATAACCCATTAAAACAAAATCTA
>JABAAZ010000003.1 GCA_014238475.1 Candidatus Paceibacter sp.
AATTGTATTAAAAAACAAAAACCACTCATTTTTAAATTATAATCTGTGTAAACACAGAATTTAAAAATGAGTGATACCCCGTGGTATTTTTTTATTTGTGGGAGAGACTGTTGCCCTCGATTGCTTTTTCTGAAACAAGGTACCAACCCTTCTTGATGCTCAAACTGCTTACAAATCGTTTGTACTGGTCTTTTGTATACAAAATTCCAAACTGTAAGACAATTGAACCTCGTAATGGATTCAGATAAGTACAGACTAAAACCTCATTGTTTTTAATGCTCTTCCATCGAGGTCTTCGACGTAGTTTTTTTCCATGTTTTTCCAGGAAAGCTTCTTCAAAATCATGATAGTGCATATATAGACGGTGATCTATTTCTGCGAAATCATCCTGCTCCTTTATCCACTTGTCATCAAGCTCTACCCTAAACAGCCCACAAAAAAAATAATAAATTTTATTCATAAGAATAATAATATGTACAGTCTTGTGTTTAAACAATAAACAAGACTGGGGGTTGAACAAACTATAGTAGGAAACTACTATAGATTAGTATTATATACTATTGTGTAGAATATGTCAATATTTTGAATTGTTTTAAAAAACAAATATAAAAATAGAGATCCACTCAATCCTGTAATAAGATTAAGTGGATTTTCTTGGAAGGAAAGATTTATCCATTACTATCAGAAGCAGTTTTAACCGCAGCTTTCGGAACAAAAAACCACATTTTAGGCACGCTTTCATCTTTTTTACAGGAGCTGTACTCTTCATTTGTGGATAGTATGACTGTTTTTCTCCTCCCGTCTAAAAAATAGGAGCATATTAAAACCTTGTCGGATGGAATATCAGAAAACTCTGGTATCTTAGTGTGTTCTAATATTTTACCGTCGTGAGTTGCACAGTATTTTTCTATCGAAAGACCTTTTGGAATAGATAAGCAATGTTCTATTTTCATAGATTTGTATTTTTTGTACAACCTTGTTATTGTGATTTACAAGATTGGTTTTTGATTAAAAATAAAGAAATATAGTAGCAACATGACTACTATAGATTAGTATTATATACTCTTGCAAACAATGTTCCAAGATTTATTTAAATTTAAAAAATATAAAAATCAAACCCGCTTTAAAATATGTATAAACATATCATAAAAGCGGGAGATTACCTTTTTTGCAAACATTTCTGCTAAAAAGGGTAGTCGGAATTTTTGCCTTGAAGACGATGAACAGGGAAAATATGCCAAAATAATACTGTATTTACACTCTTCACACACCTATCATACTGAGCAGGATTATCTATAATACCAGCATAAACCCTTTTTGATCCTAAATGATCAGTCGCTATATAAACGCATATCAAAAAGTATTCCCTAGAAATTTTTTTCGATCTTCGCTGCCACCACCGAAGTTGTGTCCCATACTTTTCCAGGAGTTTCAACTCATATCTTGGGGTTAAATGGTATTGTATTTTACCCATCTTATTCCAATGTTTTTTATCTTCTTCGGAAAGTTTGATTCCAAACATCTGAAAAAAATAATATTTTAGTTTTCGCATAGAAATAGTTTGTGCAATCTTGTTGATATTGTGCTTTACAAGATTGGGTTTTTATTAAAAATTAAGAACAAACAAATAGCAGCAGCACAACTACTATAGATTAGTATTATACACTCTCGCAGACAATGTTCCAACAAAAAAAACCGCCAAGCTGTTGCAAACTTGGACGGGTAAAAATAAACAACAAAATAATTTTTATTTGAACAAACAGAGTGCATTTTTAGGAAAATACCAGTTTTCTAGTATTTTATCATTGTTTTTATAGTCATCAAAATGTTCTTTTCTATAGACTACATCATAGTACTTGTTTTTTTCATACTTAAAATAACATACCAAAAATTTATCGTCTGGAATCATGTTCCATTTTTTTGGCATCTTTTTTAACTTCGTTCCGTGTTTTTCCAGATATTCTTCTGAAGAACATCCATACCCAGGGCGCAAAGGATTAAATGGTTTCATCATTTATTTTAGTTTTTTCAATCTTATTACTGTTATGCTTTACACAGCAAGATTGACTATTGGACATTAAAAAAGAAAAAAGGTAGCAGCATAACTACCATTAATATTATATACTGTCGCAGACAATGTTCCAACCAAAGAAAAACAGAAACCGCCTACGCTCATAATAAGCTTTGGCGGTTTGAAATCAAATAAAAAAGAATTTTTTTATTTATAGAAATAGGTTACAGAGAGGGTTTTCTCTTGTGGAAGATACCAGTATTTTAGTATTGTAGTCTTGCTTTTATAGTAAGCAAGATGTCCTTCTGTAAAGATTACAGCATAGAGTGTGTCTTTCTTATGTTTAAAAGAGCATACCAAAAATTTATCTTGTGGAATATTATTCCACTTTGGCTCTGGTTTGCTGTTCAACTCCTCTCCATGTTTTTTAAGATACTGTTTTGGAGAAACCCCTTTTTTAGTAGGGCACAAAGAATGAAATGGTTTCATAGTTTTGTATTAGTTTTTTCAATCTTATTACTGTTATGCTTTACACAGCAAGATTGACTATTAGGCATTAAAAAACGAAAAGAGGTAGAAGCATAGCTACCATTAGTATTATCTACTATTACATACAATATGTCAATATTTTAAACTGATTTAAATAATAAAAAACAAAAAACGACCCACAGAAGTAAGTCGTTTTTTGGTAATTTCCATATAAGATGAATTGGTTGTCAAAAATTATAAACTGTAAAATATTTTAAAAAAATTGTGATATAAATTTTTCTGCTTTTTTAAACACCAAAGGAAGTGTTGAGCAATAATTTGTTTCTGTGTCTATAAAGTTTTGTAATTCGTCAGGAGTAAGCCATTTGAAGTCGGCAACTTCGTCGTCTACAAAGATAACATTTTGTGTAGGAACAGCAACAAAACCAAGTCCGACCCATTCGTTGTCTTTTTCAGTTTTGTAATGAAATTTGTCAAAAATAAAACCAACAGCTTCTTTTGCTTCTTTTGCACTTTCTACAAACGAACTCACATCTTCAAACATTTTTAAATTAATTCCAATTTCTTCTTGTGCTTCTTTTTTCAAATTTTCACTAAAATCTAATGGAATATAGTTGTCGTTCTGTTTTTGATATATATTATGTCCAGCTACACCTATATCCCACTTTCCAGCTGTGAGTTTGTCTAAATTAGCAGAGCTCTTTAATTGAATTCCATATTTACCTGATGGTAAATGATAAATCATTGACCAAGTACTATAGTGTGTTAGGTTGGCTCGGACACCTTCAGTGTGTGCGTGTATTTTTGAGATTGGGCCAATAATATTTCCTTTGTTGTCCGAGTGAATGGAATATTCAATATCATCTCGTAATTTTATATGTGCCATATCTTGTTTGTTTTCAATAAAAAAATAATTAGTTCCTTTGTATAATAAGATATTATAACAAAAAACGACTCACAGAAGTAAGTCGTTTTTTGGGTTTTATCTTGTGGAGATGGAGGGAGTTGAACCCTCGTCCGAACAAAGTCAGAGAAAGCGTCTACATAGTATATCCTGTTTTAAATCTTTCGAAATGAAACTCTAAGCAGGCAAAATATTTCACTCGGCAGTTCCTAAATACTTCTTTAATCGGAACAAATTAAAAAAGGTTGCCTCAAGTTTTACGCATCATGTGGTTATGAGACATCACCACAAGACACGGCCTACATTAAGCGTAAGCTAAAGCCGGCACCTTAAAAAAGGATTCGACTTTTGCAAATATGTTTTTTGCAACTTTTCGATTTTTTAGAGAAATCTATAACTCGCTATGCAACTTTCAAAGATTATTTTGCCGTCAAAGCCTACACACCCCCAAAGGAGAGCTTGAAAAATTTGTGGTGGATAAACCAATCAAACTCTCCTTTTGGGGAATCTAGCCCTTAAAAAGCCTGCGAATTGACCTGTCTGCCTCTCTCTTTTTGATCTTTTCTCTTTTATCGTGCTTTTTAAGTTTTTTTGCAACCGCGATAGTTACCTTTATCGCTCTACCTTTATTATACACCTCAAGGGGTATTATCACCAAATCACTACGAGCATCATAACCTGCAAGTTCTCTTATTTCTTTTTTATTCAAAAGAAGTCTCCTTGCCCGAAGAGGGTCATAGCTTTTTGATGTGTTTGCTTTTTGATATGGAGGTATGTCAACACCAAGCAAAAACATTTCACCACCACGAACCACACACGAAGATCCGCGAAGGGAGCACTGTCCTGACCTAATACTTTTTACCTCATTTCCCAAGAGCTCTATCCCGGCACTATATTTGTGCATGTAATCAAGACCGAAAGTTGGATTTTTTATTCTTTGTATCATAAGCCCTATCAGTGTATAATCTAACATATTGAGTATAAAATGAAAAAACCACAAAACATCAAAAGAAAGAAAAAAACAAAAAACAAAAAACAAAAACCAATAATAAATTTAATACGAATTTTTTTGTGGTCTGTTGTTGCTTTTGGTGTCTTGATTTTGGTTTTTTCTGAAACAGAAAAAAACAAAGAAAGGGTGTCAGAAAACCCTTCAATCTCAAAAATAGCAGAGTCAATAAAAAACGGAGAAATAGAAAAGATAATCGTAAAAGGTGTAGATGTAAATATAATATACAAAGACACGACAGATATTGTCGTGAGGAGATCAGCTTCATCTGATTTTGATGAAACTCTCTCTCGTTTCGGCGTCACACCAGAGCTGATATCCAGCATAGATTACAGAGTAGAAAAGGAGACTGGGTTTGCACACTGGGTAAAACTAATACTTCCGTTCTTGTTTCCTATATTTATATTACTTGTCTTTATATGGTTTATCACAAAGCAGGCAAAAGGAGTTGGTATGCAGGCTTTTAACTTTGGAAAATCAAAAGCAAGATTTATCTCTCCAGATGACAAAGAAAAAAGGATTACATTTGCAGATGTAGCAGGAGCAGACGAAGCAAAAGAAGAGTTGGTAGAATTCGTTGATTTTTTAAAGGCACCAGAAAAATACTTTGCAATAGGAGCGAAAATACCAAAAGGTATCATCCTAACTGGTTCACCAGGAACAGGTAAAACCCTTTTGGCTCGAGCCGTGTCCGGTGAGGCGTCTGTACCTTTCTTTTCTATTGCTGGATCTGAGTTCGTAGAAATGTTTGTCGGTGTCGGTGCAGCTCGTGTCCGTGACTTGTTTGCTGTAGCAAAAAAACATTCTCCATCTATTATTTTTATAGACGAGATAGACGCCGTGGGAAGGACAAGAGGTGGAGGCACGGGCGGAGGTAACGATGAGAGAGAGCAAGCACTTAACCAGATATTAGTTGAGATGGATGGATTTGAACAAAAGGACAAGGTCATAGTAATAGCAGCGACAAACAGGGCAGATGTACTGGATCGAGCACTTCTTAGACCAGGAAGATTTGACCGAAAAGTAGTAGTTTTAAATCCAGATATAAAAGGAAGAAAAGAAATATTGAAAGTACACTCAAAAGGTAAAAAGTTTGAGGAAGGTGTGGACCTTGGTGTGATTGCTCGCAGGACACCTGGACTCTCTGGTGCTGACTTGGAGTCAGTTATAAATGAAGCCGCAATACTTGCAGTGCGAAAGAAAAGGGAAAAGGTTTCACAACAAGATCTTTTGAGTTCTATAGAGAAAGTTTTAATGGGACCAGAAAGGAAGAGTTCTATCATCACACCAGAAGAAAAAAAGGTCATAGCATATCACGAAGCAGGACATGCTTTGCTTGGGTCAGTTCTTTCATACTCAGATCCAGTCCAAAAAATAACAATAGTTCCTCGTGGTGTCGCTGGCGGATATGTACTTTCTTTGCCAGATAAAGAAAGGAGATTAAAAACCAAACAAGAATACATAGACAACATCACAATGGCTCTTGGTGGGTATGTCGCAGAAGAGCTTGTGTTTGGGGATATAAGCACAGGACCTAGCTCAGACTTAGACACAGTGTCAGATATAGCACTAAGCATGGTCACTAAATGGGGTATGACTAAAAGCATCGGACCACTTGTACTCAGGAGGTCTCAGTTTGTAGGCTTTGGATCTGGCAGGGAAGTGCACTCCGAGGAAATGGAAAAACTCATAGACAAAGAGGTAAACAAAATCATAAATGACTGCTACAAAAATGCAAAAAAGATATTAAAGAGCCACAGAAAAGCTATGGATGTACTTGTAGCGAAACTATTTGAAGTAGAAACTCTTGAAAGAGAAGAGTATGAAAAACTATTAAAGGAAAATGGAGTTGTTATAAAAAATCATCACGACATACATCACAAAGAATAAACCTATAAAAGTAATTTGTTTTATATCTTACCACTTTATAGTGGTTTTTTTGTTTTCTTTTAGATATTTGTTTGCTTTACTAAAATGTTTACAACCAAAAAATCCTCCATATGCAGAAAAGGGTGATGGATGTGTTGCTTCTAAAATCAAATGCTTGTCTTTATCTATCAAACTCTTTTTATTTTTTGCATAATTACCCCACAACATAAAAACAACATTGTTTTTTTTATCAGAAATTGATTTTAAAACTTCATCTGTAAATCTCTCCCATCCCAGATCTCGATGAGATGCTGGTGATCCGGCACCAACTGTAAGTATGGAGTTTAAAAGTAAAACTCCTTGGTTTGCAAAACCTGATAAATCCCCTGAGGCTTTTCTTTCTATACCGCAATCACTTTCTATTTCTTTGTAGATGTTTTTGAGAGAAGGTGGCAGTGGTGTGTCTACGGAAACAGAAAAAGAAAGTCCATTTGCTTGTCCTTTACTGTGGTAAGGGTCTTGTCCTAAAATAACGATTTTAACCTTATTAAATGGGCACAAATCAAAGGCTCTAAAAATATTTTGAAATTCTGGATATATTTCCTTTTCTTTGTATTCTTTTTTGACACTTTCCATAAGCGATAAAAACCAATCTGAATCGAATGTATTTTTAAGTGCACTTTTCCAGCCAGCTTCTATGTCTATCTTATTTTCTAGATTCTTTGTCATTGTAGGTTTTTGGAACAAGAGAATATGGGTCCCATTCTTTTTTAAGCTTTTTCATATCGTCTGTTGTTTGATATTTTCCGCTTGTTGCGTAGTCACTGCCTTCTATCTCACCTGTCTCAAAAAAGATTATCTGTGCTATTCTCCTGCCAACAACAAGCACTATTGTATGTTCTTGCGATGAATTTGAAATTTCCATTGCCCACCTGTTTGTAAAACCTACATCACCCCAACCAGCACACTTACACACTTGAATAAAATTCCTACCGAGAGACGACCTTGCTTTCATCATTGTGGTTATGTGATTTTTTCCACCTATAAATTCATCCGTATGACCGAGTATAGTTTCGCCTGGGTTTATTAAAATAATTTTTTCATTTTCATATATTCCAGCCGGGGTTTTGTCAAAAAGTTTTTCTGCAGTGATGGCTTGCAAGGGTTCACCCCAAAGACTTTTTACATGATCTTCATCATAAAAATTATAGAAAAATTTATCCTTTAGTTTATTTTCCCTAAAATAATATTCTCCCAAACGTACATCATAACTTGATGTATTTAGATTAGATTCTTCGTATGGAGATATAATAATGTTTCCATTATCAATTTCTTTTTTTATTGTTTTGTCTGATAGTGCCATATGTATATATTATATTTTATGTGCGTTCGATAGGACTTGAACCTATAACCGGTCGTGTATAAGACGACTGCTCTACCAATTGAGCTACGAACGCATAATGCTATTTTATGCTAAAATAACTATGTATGCAAAACTCTAAAACCCTTGGTATTATATCTTTGTTGATGGCAATACTTGTTGTTGTCTTTATTGTTTTGTCTAACAGGTTTGGTGTTATCTCAGAAAATGCTTGGTATTTGCTCGATGTTTTGATAGTTGTAGTGTTTTTGGCAAATGCTATGCATATGCTCAAAAAATAGACAAAACTTTAGGCAAAATGTTATATACTAGTATTATATGAATAAAACATTATCAATTATTCTTGCAGCAATATTTTGTGTAATTGTAGGTGCTGGTATCTATCTTTACACAAAAGTATCCGATTCATTTGAAGTAACCATATCAAATGCATCACAAGACAGATCTGTGTATGGAGGAGTGCTTCTGGTTCACGGCACTGACATCAGCCTAAATTTTCTAGGAAACTCTTTTCCAGAAGATTTTTCTGACCTTCCTTTACTCGGAAACCCTGATAATTTTATAAGCGCTGTTAAGGAATTAAAAAAACAAAATAAAAAACTATACCAAGTAATAAGACTTGATGAACTGTCTGCTGGAGAAAATCTTTCGGTATTAATAGATAAGACACCAGAAGACGCAACTATTTCTATAGTATATAAAGTAGCAAAATCAGAAGATACAATAGCAATAATCAAATCATACCCTCTCTACACCAAAAAAGGTGAGAAATACAAACCAAATGAGTTCAAACACTTTTTTAATTTGATAGACGCAGGACTAACTAGTGGCGGAGTAAGGACTCCTGGTGTAAAAGCTTTTTTAAGTACTGATGTTCCTTCAAACATATTATCTTTTGATTTAAAGTACGGAGGTAAGAAATAACATATGGATGAAAACAAAAAAGCGATTTTTGCAGCTGGATGTTTTTGGGGAGTTGAAGATAAATTTAGTAAAATACCAGGAGTTACTGATGTAAAATCAGGATACATAGGTGGAACGACGGACGATCCTACATATGAAAGTGTTTGCAGCGGCACAACCGAACACGCAGAAGCGGTGGAGGTAATATATAAAGAAGATGCTGTCAGCTATGAAAAATTAGTGGATTTTTTCTTTCAAATACACAATCCGTCTACAAAAGACAGACAAGGATTTGATGTGGGTAGTCAGTACAGATCAGCTATTTTTTATATTGATGAAGAACAAAAGGAAATTGCAACAAATGTGAAAAACAAAATAGAAAAAGAAAAAGGGATTAAGATAGTTACAGAGATCACAAAAGCAAAAACCTTTTATGATGCAGAAGAATATCATCAGGACTATATACAAAAGAGAAATACTTAATAAAATATGGAACACAAAAAAGAAACAAAGGACGAACTAAGAAGAAGAATAGGGGACACAGCATATGATGTCACACAAAATGCTGGATCAGAGATGCCGTTTACAGGCAAGCACAACAGCACAAAAGACAAAGGAACATTTAAGTGCATGGTTTGCGGACAAGAGTTATTTGACTCAAAAACAAAGTTTGACTCCGGAAGTGGTTGGCCAAGTTTTTATGATGCGTATAAACCAGACTCAGTAAAACTTCTACCAGATGGTTCACACTTCTCACACAGGACTGAAGTTAGGTGTAACAAATGTGATGCTCACTTAGGGCATGTGTTTGATGATGCTATAGATCAACCAACACAAAAAAGATTTTGTATAAACTCCGTGGCTCTTGATTTTAAAAAGGAACAATGAGTATTTTTCAAAAATTCTTTTTAGGTTTTGTTTTAGTTGGAGGAGTTACATTTAGCATCCAGGATAACCTAGTAGACGGCAAAGAAGAATACAAACTAGAAAAAGTTGTAAAAAATACAGAGCAATCAAAACAGATACAACAAAAAAATAAAACAAGGGAAGTCAAAAAAGAGTGGAATACCGATTCTCTGATTTTTTTTGATAAATATAAGTTTGCTACTGAGACTGCAAGTACTCCTAGTAGAAAGACACGAGGGTTATCTGGAAGGAAAACTTTCCCAAAAAATCACGCAATGCTTTTTGTGTTTTCAGATAATACTTATAATGGTTTTTGGATGAAAGACATGTATTTGTCTATTGATATGGTGTGGCTAGATGAAAATAGAAATGTTGTACACATAGAAAGAGAAGTTGACCCAAATACTTTCCCTAAAGTTTTTGGAGATCACAAAAAATCTAAGTATGTTCTAGAATTTGAAAGTGGGACAAGTGAAAAAATAGGGATTAAAATAGGAAGTCATTTTAAATTTTAAATAAGACGTTCTCAATAAAACCCGAGTATTAGTGAATACAGAAGAATTATAAAACTTTGACTGGCTGATAATTGGGTGGTAATCTTATATTATGCCTCTGTCGGGTAATTGCATTTTTTAAATGAGGAAAGTCCGGACACTCCCCGAGCAATCGGGAGCATGGTAGCGGGTAACGCCCGTCCACCGCAAGGTGAGGGATGCGAGCAGAGACGCTCAAACTGAGAAGTGAGAGAACCCCTAGTTGGGTTAGTTTGTGTGGCAACACACAAAGTGAAACGGCAAAATTCCTACCTGAGTGCAAGGCCGTACCCGCTTGTCTTTTATGGCAGGTTGGGAGTGCCGCACGAGGTGTTTGGCAACAAACATCCCAGATGAATAATTACCGCTTTTTAAGTACAGAATCCGGCTTACAGATTGAGGCATAAAATAAAAATGAGGAAGAAAATAATAGAACTGTTAAATAAAAAATATGATAACCCAAATATCATTGCATACCTAATAGGTTCTACTGCACTAGTATCTGCGATTTTAGGTTTAATTAGAAACAGGCTACTTGCTCATTTTATTGGGGCAGGGGAAACCCTGGATATTTATTTTGCTGCGTTTAAGATTCCAGATTTCATATTTTTGTTCTCTACATCTTTCATATCTATTTTTGCAATACTTCCATTTTTTTCTGACAAAGAAAATGAATCAAAAGAAGCTCTTAAAAAATTTATGGATGCGTGTTTTACCGTGTTTATAATAATTTTGCTTTTAATATCTACAATAACATTTGTAATATTGCCATATTTAACAGAAAGACTTTTTTCTTTTGAAGGTGAAGCCTTACAAACTCTGATCTCTTTTTCTCGACTGTTTTTACTTCAGGTGATCTTGCTTGCTGTGTCTACTTTTCTTTTGTCGATAGTTCAATCAAAACATAAATTTTTATCATATGCACTTTCACCAATTGTATATAATGCAGGTATATTATTAGGTGTTGTGGGATACCTCTTTTTTGGACCATATGCACTTGTTTTTGGTGTTATATTTGGAGCATTCTTACATTTTGCATTACAGATACCACCAATAATAAAAGAAAAATTAATACCAAAATTATCAGCAGGAGTGGGGTCTAGCAGAGATGTTTTGAAGGTAATAAAGCATTCTTTTCCAAGAAGCTTGTCAATATCATTTGAGGCATTGAGTGCTGTAATTATTATAGGAATCATATCATCTGTCGGAATAGGTTCTGTTACTATTTTTTCTCTTGCAGACGGTGTATCGAAAGTGCCGCTTATAGTTATAGGAATAAGTTATTCTGTTGCATCTTTTCCGCTTCTTTCAAAACATTTCTCCAGCGAAAGGTATGATGAGTTTGTTAAACTGTTAACCCTGGTTTTGAAAAATGTTTTTCTTCTTGCTATACCAACAGCTGTGATATTTTTCTTGTTAAGGTTTCAAATAATAAAAGTTATTATAGGATCCACAGGATCGTTTGGTCTTGAAAATCTAAAATTAACATCCGCTGCTTTTGGAATATTGGTTCCAGCGATCGTTACACAAAGTATAACAACTATCATTATAAGAGCTTTTTTTGCAGCTAAAAAAACATTAGTGCCGTTTTTAATTTCTTTAACAAAATTTGTTCTTA
>JABAAZ010000040.1 GCA_014238475.1 Candidatus Paceibacter sp.
GAGGGCAAAGTAAAAGCTGGTGACTCATGTCTTTTTGTTGGTGTAGACAAAAAAATTCAAGTAAAAGAAGTTGGTTATTTTAAACCAGATATGCAAAAAGCAGAGGAGATCGTTTGCGGATCTATCGGTTACATAGTGACTGGCGTAAAGGAACCGGGATTTGCTATTGTTGGTGATACGGTTGTTTCAAATCTTGATAAATCTGAGGCACTCTCTGGATACAAAAAACTAGAATCTGTTGTTTGGGCATCTGTCTTTCCACAAGAGGGAGATGAGTTTAATAATCTATCTCGTGCACTAAAGGAATTACATTTACGAGATGCGTCTTTGTTCTTTGAAGAGGAAAGGTCTGCTGTTTTAGGTAAAGGGTTTAGGTGTGGATTTTTAGGTATGCTTCATCTTGAGATAATAACCGAACAAATAAAAAGAGATTTTGAGACAGAGATTATAGTCACATCACCAAGTACCGATTACCAAATAATAAAAAAAGATGGGAAAACTGTTTTTATATCCAATCCTTCTCTTTTGCCAGAAAAAAATGATTTTCTAGAAATAAAAGAACCCTGGGTGTCATTGGAGATAATAACACCAGAATCAAAGCTGGGTAATGTGGTCCAGTCACTTAATTCACATGAGGGGTTTATGGTAAACACTAGTCAGTTTTCAAACGATCGGTTGCTTGTAAACGCAGAAATGCCACTAAGAGAAATGATGCGAGGATTTTTTGATAACTTAAAAAACGACACCTCTGGACATGCTTCTTTTTCATATAAAAGAATCGAATACAGAGAAGCACACATAACTAGATTAGATGTACTGATAGGAGAGGAGCCGTTCCCGGCATTTGCAAAAATTGTTTCAAAAAACAATGCCGCAACAGAAGCAAAAAAGTTAGCAGAATCTATTTTTAAGAATTTGCCAAAACAAATGTTCCAAGTAAAAATACAAGTTAAAGGTGATGGAAAAATTATAGCGTCAAAAACTATTTCTGCAATGAAAAAAGATGTAACAGCAAAACTCTATGGAGGTGATGTAACAAGAAAAATGAAATTAAAAGAAAAACAAAAAAAAGGAAAGAAAAAGATGAAAAATACAGGAACAGTAAAAGTACCTCAATCTGTCTTTTTAAAGGTTATGAAGGGAAATAATTCTTAAGAGGCAGGGTTGTCTAATAGAAAATATAGGTTAGAAAACACTAAACTTAAAATCAATATAAAACTGATAATAGCAAGTATAATTTTGGAAGTTCTTTTTTTCATATAATATTATTATATATGAAAATAAAAAAATCTAGTATAGTCCCTATATTGATATTGCTGCCTGTTGCTCTTTTGGTTTTTGTAGCGACAAGTATCGGTATACCCAAAACGATAAGAGATTTTAAGAGTTCTTATAAATATTTTTCTAACAAAGAGGATGATTTTAAACAAAGAAAAATAATAGTAGACGAGCTCAAAGGGGAAAACAAAAAAGGTTCTTTTAAAGAAGAGAGATTTAGACGGCTTGTTTTGGTAGAGGGAGATGATGGGGAGTTTATAGTAAAACTAAAGAACTTAAAAACAGATTATAACAAAGATGATGTTTTTTCTCCTGAACTTGAAAGCTTTGATGTATTAGATAGAGAATAGTGTATAATATGGTATGGAAAAAACAGTAGAGATATATACATCGCCAACATGTCACTTTTGTAAGGAAATAAAAGATTTCTTTGAATTCAACAAAATTAAATTTACAGAATACAACGTCCTTTCAGACTCTGAGAGGAGAAAAGAGCTCGTAGAGCGAAGCAATCAATTAGGAGTACCGGTTACTTTTATAGATGGAGAAATGATTATTGGTTTTGAAGAGGGAAGATTAAAAGAGATTTTCGATATAAAATAATACATCGACACAAATCTCCCCGTAGTTCAACGGATAGAACAGACCCCTCCTAAGGGTCAGATGAAGGTTCGATTCCTTCTGGGGAGGCAGTACAAAAAAAATAACTTTTGTTATATAATAAGTTTGTAAACAAATATATATGTTTTTTAAAAAGAAAGAAAAAGACCCTCAAAAAGAGTTAGATGAGATTAGAGAGTTAGTTGAGAGTAATCACAAAATGTTGGTTTCTTCAGCAAGAGCAAGGCAACTAAAACTATTAATCAAACTTATTATTTTAGGATCTATGGTATATTTTGTTTATTCTACATACACAAAAATCACAGAAAAGTTTGTTGTGGTAAGAGAAAATGTAGAAGATAAGTTATCTGTAATTGATAGGGCACAGGAGTTTATAGAAAATCTTTTACCGAAAACAAAAGACCAAACAGGTGTATCAGAACAGTAAGCTTGGGTAGCTCAGTTGGTTAGAGCATTCGCTTGAAGAGCGAAGGGTCGTGAGTTCGAGTCTCACTCCAAGCACAAAAATATTATTAATTCTTCTTTTTGATTTGTAGCTTTCGTTTCTTTTCTTTGTTTATCTTAGGCATGGTTATTTTTAGTACACCTCTCTTTATATCTGCTT
>JABAAZ010000041.1 GCA_014238475.1 Candidatus Paceibacter sp.
AATGAGACAGATTACAAGCCAAAAGTTTGCCCGATAACTTAAGTACAGATTATAACTCTGCTGTATAATAAAACTATGAGAAGAGTTAAAGGCACAAACGACTATTTCGGAGAAGAACAAGAAAAAAGAGCTTTGGTTATAGACATAATCCGTGATGTTTTTATCAGACACGGATATACAGAAGTAGTCACACCAGCTTTTGAGTACACAGACACTCTAGAGCAAAAAGATGCTCTCGGAGAGACAAACATAAAAGATGTATTTAGGATAGCCAGTAAAAGCGGAAAAGGAGATGAGATTGGTATGCGCTTTGATATGACAACACCCATCGCAAGATTATTAAACGAACACAAGAGACTTCCAAAGCCGATTAAATGGTTTTACATAGCTCCAGTATGGAGAAAAGAGACTCCACAAAAAGGTAGGTTCATAGAGTTTTGGCAGTTTGGTATAGAAAACATCGGTTCAAAAAATAAAGAATTAGCAGACACAGAAAACTTAATTATTTTTGATGAGATATTAAAAGAAGTCGGAGTAAAAGATTACAAATTTGTAGTAAACACTCGCGAAAAAATAAGAGAAATGATGAATAAGCACACCCCAAAAGTTAATTTTTCAAAATTATATACAGTTTTAGACAAAAGAGATAAATTAACTAACAAAGAACTAGACAAAGAGATGCAAAAAGAGGTTGGTATAACTCTAAAAGAATTTGAAAAAATGGAAGCATCATCTGGAGATGTTGACATAAGTCTTCTTGATAATTCTTCTGTTGAAACAAAACAGGATTTAACTCTGGTACGTGGACTAGACTACTACACAGGCTTTATATTTGAAGTAGAAGTTAAAGAGATGCCGTGGTCGATAGGTGGAGGTGGTAGATACGACAACTTGCTTAAAAAGATGGGAGCAGAGGATTTGCCTGCTACAGGGTTCTCTGGGAGCATAGAGCGGCTGATGCTCTCTATGGGAGATAAAAAACTAAAAGAAATGCTATCAAAACAAAAGAGAGAGAAGGTTCTTTTTGTAGGAGACAACGATGAAGTCATTAATTTAGTAAAATCATTTTCCTATTGGTATAAAAATAAAAAAATTATTAAAGAGGTTTTTGACAAAGGTAATGATAAGAAAAAAGGCATTGAATACGCCCGCAAATTTGATTTTGACCTTGTGGTTAATTGGGCAAAAAAAGATAGTATATTTAGTATAATAAATATAAAAACCAAATCAGAAAAAGAATGTAAAATGAATATTGAAACAAAAGAGGAAATAAATAAAATTATCAATGAATAAATACATATTAATAATAGCGATTATATTGGCTCTACTGGTATCTGCTGTTGCTGCGTATGTCTTTTTAGGAAAAGGAACTAAAGACGAATACATCGCACCAGTTGATACAAAGACAACGATACTTTTCAGTGATGCTGTTTCACTTGACTGTTCAAACGAAAACACAAACAAAGGACATCCAGTAGCAGGAGGTGCATCTATAGATATAGACAACGACGGTAAAAAAGAGATTTTCATCACAACCGGAGATGGTAAAAAAGATTGCCTTATGCAATACCAAAACGGAGAGTTTGTAAACATAATAGACAAGTCAGGTATCGAAAGCACAGATGAGAGCTTTGGTGTGTTTTCTGTTGACTTCACTGAAAACGGATTTGTAGATTTGTTTGTAGCAAGGGAGAGCGGTTTGTTTTTATATGAAAACACAAATGGGAGTTTCAAAGAGACACTTATATACGACAACTTCCAAAGTAAAGCAGTTCCATTTTCAGTAGCACTTTCAGATTTTGATAATGATGGAGATTTAGATATCTATATTCCAACTTTTATAGCAAAGGAACATTTTACAGTAACAACCTTCAATGACAAAAAACATATACAAGAAAATGTATTTTTAGAAAACTTAGGAAACTTGCAATTTAAAAACACAACAAAAGAAACAGGACTGTCCTATATACAAAACACATTTGATGCGACTTTTGTAGATCTCAATAACGATGGGTTTGAAGATTTGATTTTAGTACTAAACACAGATCAAACAAAAGTATATAAGAACAATGGAGACAAAACTTTTTCTGAACCAAAAACACTCGGTGATTATGGATTTTGGATGGGGCTTGCTGTATCTGATGTAGACAGTGATGGAGACTTGGATTTATTCTTTTCAAACACTGGAGACACAATAAAAGCTTTTTTACTTCGCGGAGACCTGCGAGACGAACAAGTCTTAGATCCTAAATATACACTATGGGCAAACAACGGAGATTTTAATTTCAAAAACATTCTTCCAGACATATCTTCTAACAACATTGAGTTTGGGTGGGGGATTGTACCTTTTGATATAAATCTAGACAACACAGATGATTTTATAATCAGACAAAATTATGTAGGATGGGCACCACACAAAATAAAAAGAGACGGAGGAAGTTTGCTTATAAACAATGACGGAGAGTTAAAAGAGGCAATAGGTG
>JABAAZ010000042.1 GCA_014238475.1 Candidatus Paceibacter sp.
AAAGACCAGCAAACACAAGAAGATGAAGATGTGGAAGGTGAAGATCAAAACAAATAAAAAATGATAGTGACGAAGTTATAGGAAATACAGTTAAAGTAAAAGTAGTAAAAAACAAAGTAGCTCCACCCTTTAAAACAGCAACTTTTGACCTTATGTATAATAGCGGAATATCAAAATTAGGGGAACTTGTTGTGATAGCTGAAAAAGTTGGTGTTATAAAAAGATCTGGTGCATATTATTCATATAAAGACAAAACACTTGGTCAAGGAATAGAAAAAACAAAGCAATTCTTACAAACAGACGAAAAATTAATAAAAGAAATCAAAAAAGAGATAGATAAAAAAATCAAAGAAGAAAAATAAAAATGCCTTTATATAAAGTTATTAGTTATTTAACATTTCCTGGTATAGTTTTACACGAGACAGCACACCTCTTGGCATGTTTTTTTTCTGGTACAAAAGTTAAAAGTGTTAGGTTTTTTCGTTTTGATGGAGGTGGTGGTGATGTTACATACATCTTTCCAAATTCGTACATTAAAATGTTTTTTATATCACTCTGTCCTCTTGTTATAAATACTATTTTAAGTTATTTACTGCTCTCTTATACATTTGGATCACCTGATGCTATTTGGTACTTATTTTATTTAAAGATATGGGCTGGGTTTTGTTTTGCACTTCACGCACTCCCAAGTATACAAGATGCAAAATCACTATTGGAGTACAGTAAAAATTTAGGTGGTTTATTTGGGATATTCTTTTTTATAATATCTTTACCAATTTTTATTATTTTTTGGATATTAAACCACTTGAGAGGCATCGGCATAGAGTTGTTTTGGGCTTTGTTTATTCTTTATATATCTTATAATCAAACTGTTTTTGATTTAATAATTAAATATATACAAAATTTTTTTGTATCTTTTTTTTAAAAAAACACTTTTAATTTTTCTGCTATACTTTTTGTATGGCAAAACTTGGATATACAGACTTAAAACCACGAGTACTCTTTGTAATTAATAAAATACCGCATGAGGTGATTGAGTCACAGATTTCTAAAAAAAGTAGGCAAAAAGCTTTCATGCAGACAAAAATCAAAAATCTGATTACTGGTAACATAATAGAAAAAAACTTCAGTGCTTCTGAATATTTTGATCAGGCTGATATACAAAAAGAAAAATTAGTTTTTGTATATAAACAAGGAGATAAATGTATTTTTCATCACATAGACAATAAAAGTAAAAGGATTACAGTCGACGCGTCAATAGTTAATGCATCAAATTTATTAAAAGAAAACACAGAAGTTACCGGGATGTATTTTAATGAAAAAATATTTTCTGTCTATCCTCCTATAAAAGTGAGTTTGAAAATTAAAGACGCCCCTCCATCTATAAAAGGAAATACTGCAGTCGGTGGTAATAAAAAAATCGTTTTAGAAACAGGAGCGGTAATAGACACACCTCTTTTTATAAACACAGGAGACATAGTATCTGTAAACACACAGACTGGAGAATACGTAGAAAGAATAGAGAAAAGTAAATAATTAAAAACTTCCTAGAGTTTTAGTGTTTCAGATATGGCATCAGTGCCATATATCTTGCTCGTTTTATCGCTTGTTCAATTCTCCTTTGTTCAATAGCTCTTGTTTTGTTAAACCTTCTTGTCATTACTCTTCCGTTTTGATTTATATATTTACAAAGTAATGCAACATTTCTAAAATCTATTTGGTTTAATTCTATTTGGTTTTTCATAATATTAAAATGGTATTTCGTCCGGGTTTATTTCCTCCTCCTTTTCTGAACTTTTTTGAGTTTCATTATATGAATTATCACCTGACTGTCCTTCTTTTCTTGGACCAAACTGCATCTGTTCTGCAATTATTTCTGTTTTGTATCTTTTGTTTCCATCTTGCTCCCAGCTTCTTGTTTTTAATCTACCTTCAACAAAAATACCAGATCCTTTTTTTAAATACTGACAAAGAATTTCAGCGGTTTTTCCAAAAAATACAACATCATGGTATTCAACCTCCTCTTGTTTTGTTCCAGATTGATCTTTCCAAGTTCTGTTTGTAGCGATGGAAGCATTAGCAACAGATGTTCCAGAGGTTGGTATTGTTTTGAGCTCTGGGTCTCGTGTTAAATT
The DNA here is from genome assembly GCA_014238475.1 of Candidatus Paceibacter sp. GTDB lineage: Bacteria > Patescibacteriota > Minisyncoccia > Phycocordibacterales > JABAAK01 > JABAAK01. The sequence goes on from JABAAZ010000042.1 coordinate 2,136, forward strand.
TCCGTAGATAAAAGTTTTGTTTATAAACATATATTAATTTACTTTTTGTTCTTCCTTTGATTCTTCTTCTGTATCAAAAACAACATCCTCTCTGTTGCTTTCAAAAAATATGCTTCTGAAGATTTCTTTAATTTCTGACAAACTATCTTGTAATGCTTTTTGCACTTCTGTTTGTATTTGAAATTTGATAGAAGATATTATTGAGTTTGTAAATCTTAGATACACACCGTCTGAACCTCTTGTTTTTGATTTTATTGGGTATGCTAGTTCTATG
>JABAAZ010000043.1 GCA_014238475.1 Candidatus Paceibacter sp.
CGATAGCTTTGGAAAACTATAAAAAAGCCATTAAAAATGGTGCTGTTTGTGTGATAAGCAACAGTACAGTAAAACTAGAAATCCCAAAACATGTTGTGTGGATACAAGTAAAAGACATCCATGTGGCGATGGCACATGTCTCAAAAAAGTTTTTTAAAAATCCTTTTGAAAAAACTAAAATCATCGGGATTACAGGCACTAACGGGAAAACCACCACAAGTCAGTTTATAGACAGCATGCTTGAACAGTTTAAAAAAAACACCGTAGTCATGGGAACTTTGGGGATAATGACTAAAGAAAAAAATGTACAGACTGGACTCACCACTCCACTTGCACTGGATATTTTTCGAACTTTCAAAAATGATAAAAAACACAATCTTGAATATTTAGTGATAGAGCTTTCAAGTCACGGTGGTTATTACAAAAGGACAGACGGGTTGGATTTTGATATTATTGTTTTTACTAACTTGACACAAGATCACTTGGACTTTCATCCTACATTGGAGCATTACAAAAACACGAAACTTGGGTTCGTTGTAAATTTAAAAAAGCAAAAAAAGAAAGCACAAACCATCATAAACATAGATGATATGCATAGTAAAGATTTTATACAAGAAAGCAAAAATGCAAAAGTAAAATATCACACTTACAGTGTAAAAGATCCAAATGCTGATTTTTACGCAAAGATTTTAAAATTAGAAGATGGAAAAAGTGTTTTTGAGGTTTTTAATAAAGGAAAGTTTATGTCTGCTGTTTGTGTGAGTATACCCGGGATTTTTAATGTTTATAATGTGCTTGCATCTTTTTGTGTGTGTTATTTACTAGGATTTTCAGTCAAAAAAATAACAACTGCCCTTGCAAACCTGTCTACTGTAGAAGGAAGGTTTGAGGCGGTTTCAAACAACAAAGGCATTTCTGTTTTTGTGGATTATGCTCACACACCAGATTCCCTAAAAAATATTTTACAATCAATGAAAAAAACTTTCATTTCAAAAAACTCTAATAGAAAACTTATCTGTGTCTTTGGTTGTGGTGGAAATAGAGACAAAAGAAAAAGACCACTTATGGGAAAGATAGCAGCAGACTTTTGTGATGTGGTGGTATTGACTAGTGACAATCCACGAAACGAGTCGGAGATTACTATCATCAAAGAGATACAAGAAGGAATCCCAAAAAAATTTAAAAACCTGCACACAGAAAAAAATAGAAAAAAAGCAATATTTTTCGCACTAAAAATAGCAAAAAAAGATGACTTGGTTTTGGTCTCAGGAAAAGGGCATGAAAAGTTTCAAATAATAAAAAACAAAAAAACTCCATTTTCCGACAGAGAAACAATCTTGAAATTTTTCTCACAAATCCCCAAATAGGTTTGTATAGCTGATAATATAAAAATATGAAAGTTTTAAAAGACATTGTTGAATAATCAAGACCATTATCCCAAGCTTGCCTGTAGGTTCATAATTTTACTTGCTTTTTTGTCAATTGTGTGGTATATTAATAGTCTAGAGGAAAAATTTTTCCTCGAAATATTGACATACTAGAAAAAGTAATGAGAACAAAACAAAAATTTGATTTTCAGTCTTTTGATGGAGTTAATTGTTGCAGTTGTTTAGTACAACATGATATCTATAAAAGCATAGAATATAAAAATGATGTGGATAGGATAGAAAGAAGTACTAAGGAAAAAGAACAACAGCACAATGATTTTATTAAAGACATGCAAAACATGGATTTTGCACTTATTTCACAAAGATTTATATATCACCCGTCATGGGTTGGGTGTGATAGAGGCGAAAATGATCTTCTTGAAAAAGTTTATGAATCTTCAAACCAGAAGACTGAAGCTAATGAACTTTTTTATGATTGTAATGTGCACTTGTGTTTTTTTAAGCACAAGAACGCAGAGGGGGTTGAAATTCTCAGTAAGATAAGCAAGTTATCAGTAAAAGCTTATGGATCACAAATAAGTCCCTATAAATGTTACTATCTCCCTGGAGGAATGAAAATTATAGTTCATTCTACGGAAAATGATGGGTTGGTAGTAAAGAGGGAAATTGATAGCTTTTTCCTCTAAGTTTGTTTTTCTGTTTTTTTAAAAAAAGTGTTGTTATTTTTTAAGGTCACCCAACTTATTTGTTTGTTGGTGTGACCTTTTTTGATAAAAAATCCAAACCTAAACTATTGGTATATCGCTTGTTGAATTTTTAATACTAATCACTATTTACAACTCCAAGCTTGCCCTATAAGCTTGTTATATATATGATTATTGTGCTTATGGTTTAGTCGACTATGTGTTATATTAAACAATAGAAGAGGATTTCTCTCTTGCTATTTAAAATTAAAAAAAATCAACGTTTTTATATATAATATATGTATGGAAAACTTAAACACATATTTTGAGTTAGAGG
>JABAAZ010000044.1 GCA_014238475.1 Candidatus Paceibacter sp.
GTATGGGCACGATTTCAAGATTTACAATTTAAAAACAAAGTAAATTTTTTAAAAAAAAGAAGTGTAGATGATGGAATATTAGTTACAAACACACAATTTACAACAAACGCAATTGAATATGCAGATTGTATTGGAATGAAATTATTATCATGGAGCACACCTAATGGTGAGGGGTTGTTTGATTTGATAAAAAAAGTTGATGCCCACCCAATTACATGCTTACCATCTGTCAGTCGTGCTGATATCGAAAGATTTTATCACAAAGATATTGTTGTTTGTGCTGATTTACTTAAATATAAGAAAGATAAAAAAGAGTTAGGTGTTTCACCCGCAAAAGCAAAAAGGTTAATAGAAGAAGCCGAATTAGTTTGTAATTCGTAGATATGAAAACAAATGAAATCAGAAAAAAATTTTTAGAGCTTCAAGAAAAAAATGGACACAAAATTATTTCGTCTGCAAAAATAATTCCTGAAGATGATCCAACTACTTTATTTGTTGGTTCTGGCATGCAACCGCTGATTCCATATTTATTTGGAGAAATACACCCATGTGGAAACAAAATAGCTAATTCACAAAAGAGTTTTCGATCCGGAGATATTGAAGAAATTGGCGACAACAGACACACAACTTTTTTTGAAATGCTTGGAAATTGGTCTTTTGGAGATTATTTTAAAAAAGAACAAATACACACTTTTTTTACTTTTTTGGTTGATAAAGAAAACGGACTTAACCTTAATCCTGAAAAACTATATATCACAGTTTTTTCTGGTTCAGATGAATACAATATACCAAAAGATACTGAAAGTGTTGATATATGGAAGGAATGCTTCACGTCTGTTGGTGTCTCTTGTGGTGTTGGAAATATTCTCACTGAGGAAAATGGAGATAAGATCGGAATGAAGGAAGGAGATCGGATTTTTTATTATAATGATAAAAAAAATTGGTGGAGCCGTTGTGGAGAGATAAAAAATATGCCGTCAGGTGAACTTGGAGGACCAGACTCTGAAGTTTTTTATGATTTTGGAAAAGAGTATACTGCAAAAAAATTTTTAGATTTAAAAACCCATCCAAATACAGAATCCGGAAGGTTTCTTGAAATTGGTAATTCTGTTTTTATGGAATATGTTAAAGATAATGGAAAGTTTAAAAGATTAAAAAATAAAAATGTAGATTTTGGTGGTGGACTAGAACGACTCGCCATGGTTTCTCAAAAACAAAATGATATTTTTTTAATTGATCTTTTTGCTAATGCAATAAATGTTTTGGGTGGTAAAGATGCATATAAAAAAAATATAAAGTCATTTAGAATAATTTTAGATCACTTGCGAGCATCTGTTTTTATTATTTCAGATGGAGTAATTACATCAAACACAGACAAAGGTTATGTGCTGAGAAGACTATTAAGAAGAGTTATTTATCACCTGCATTATGTTTTGGACAAAATTTCTGTGTTGCCTGAATTAATAAACGCGATTATATTTGAATATAAAGATACTTATTCTAATTTAGATGGAAAAAAAATATTTTTTGCAATAAATGAGGAGGCAGAAAAATTTTTAAAAACCATAGAAAAAGGTACTATTAAATTTGAAAAAATTTATAATCAAAAAGAAAACATTACACCACAAGATGCATTTGAACTTTTTACAACATTTGGTTTTCCGTTGGATGTAACACAAGATTTATCAGACAAAAAAAATATCAAAATTAATCAAAATGAATTTGATATTCTGATGAAAAAACACAGAGAGATTTCAAAAAAAGGTGCTGATAAAAAATTCAACAGCGGTTTGTCAGATAATACAGAAGAAGTTGTGCGTTATCACACTACTACACACATACTTCACAAAACATTAAAAGAATTACTTGGAGAGAATGTAACACAAAAAGGAAGTAATATTACCAAAGATAGGTTAAGATTTGATTTTTCTTTCGATAGAAAATTAACAAAAGATGAGATAGAAAAAATTGAAAATTTAGTGAATCAAAAAATAAAAGAAAATTTGGATGTGAATTGTGTTAGCTTGCCTATAGAAGAAGCTAAAAAAACTAATGCATTACACAATTTTGATGACAGATATCCAGATAACGTAACAGTATATTCTATAGGGGATTATAGTAGTGAATTTTGTGCCGGCCCGCATGTTAAAAATACAAAAGAGTTGGGGGTATTTAAAATTAAAAAAGAAGAATCAGTTTCTTCAGGAGTTCGAAGAATAAAAGCAGTGCTTGTTTAAATTACATGCTATAATTTTTTTATGAATAAAGAAGATGGAAAATCACAAAGATAAAATATGTTTTAAAGAAACTTTTCTTTGAAGCAATTCCCAAGCACAAGATTACATAATCAAGTGTAACAAATAATTATACAACATTAAAAAGATGTAATTACC
>JABAAZ010000045.1 GCA_014238475.1 Candidatus Paceibacter sp.
ACTTAAAAAGATAGTCGGCTCTCTGAATGGATATATATATACAATAAGTATTTCTAAATCTACATTTTTTATAAAAACATTTGTATCAAGGGTTTTTTTATTTACTAGACACGATGCCTCTGTGTCGATATATGACATTTCTGTTTTTACTACAAAACAAGGAGAGTATTTTATTTGTTCTTCGACAAAACCTGGTCCGTGAACAATCTCTGCATTATCAAATGTGTTAAAATTTACTTCTTTTATATCTGAAATATTAACACCGGACTTTATACTTTCGACCGTGTAAGTTGCTATAGAATTTTCTACACTCGGTGGTTTTATTCTAACTGCATATGCTGAAACGCTGTGTCTTCCTATATTTGAAGCAAGTGATCCAGATGACAGAGTTTGCGCAAGCTGTAGTGTGCTTAATATATCATCTGCCCTAACCCTAACAGAACTATGGCTATTAAAGCTTTGTTGACCTAGAAAAACAGTTGAGGATAAAATCGCTATTACAGAAATGGTTGCGAGCATCTCAATTATAGTGAATCCAGATTTGTACGTTAGTTGCTTTGGCATATATATATTATAGCAACCAAAACATCGATATTTGATATACTAAATAGATATAAGCCATCTTAGCTCAGTAGGTAGAGCACTCCCATGGTAAGGGAGAGGTCGGCGGTTCAATTCCGCCAGATGGCTCATAATTGACAAGATATTGATATATGTATGAGTATATATATATTATGAAACTAGTTATAGTAGAATCCCCTTCAAAAGCAAAAACAATAGAAAAGTATTTAGGTGATGATTTCAAAGTTGTGTCATCTGTAGGTCATATAAGAGAGTTACCTAAAAACGAATCAAAAGCAATAAATATAGAATCTGATTTTAAGCCATATTATGAAGTTATAAAAGGAAAAGAAAAAGTTATATCTCAATTAAAATCAGAAGCAAAAGAATCCGAGATAATTTATCTAGCGACAGATCCAGATCGAGAAGGAGAAGCTATAGCATGGCACCTTAAAGAGGTCCTAGATATTAAAGAACCAAAAAGAATTATATTTAACGAAATAACCAAAGATGCGGTTCAAAATGCTATAAAAAATCCTAAAAATATCGACAATAATTTAAAAATAGCTCAAGAAGCAAGGAGAGTTTTGGACAGACTTTTTGGATACACGCTATCTGCACTCATATGGAAAAAAGTTAGATACGGTTTATCTGCTGGCAGAGTTCAATCCCCTGCACTGCGCATACTTATGGAGCGAGATCGTGAAATACAAAAGTTTAAACCTGTACCATTTTGGATTATTGTTGGTAAAGTAAAAAATATAAATGGAGAAGTTTTTGATGTAACCGGTGGAGTTGATTTTGAAAAATATGGAGATGCTAAAGAAATTTTGGATGTCGGTGTTCAGTCGTTCTGGCTTGTAGAAGAAGTCAAAAAAACAAAAAGACAAAAGAAACCAACCTCCCCTCTTACAACTTCAACTCTGCAGCAACAAGCTAATTCCAGATTGTTATATTCTCCTGCAAATACTATGCGAATAGCTCAAAAACTATATGAAGCTGGTTCCATAACGTACATGAGGACAGATAGCACAAGAATATCAGAACAAGCACACAAGTCAATTAAAGATGTGATAGAAAAGAGTTTTGGTAGTGACTTATATGAAAGAAAAGATTATGTACAAAAAAAGAAAAACATACAAGATGCACACGAAGCCATCAGACCTACTGACATGCTCAAAAAAATAGCAGGAAAAAATGAAGACGAGCAAAAACTCTATAGTTTAATATGGTCTAAAACCATAGCAAGTCAAATGGTAAGCACAGAAAGCCTAACAACAAATATAAAATTAATTCCTGAGAACCATAAAAACAAAGTTGTGCAACTTGTGTTAAAAGGTTCACAAATAATAAAAATGGGTTGGATGGAAGCAGACCAATGGATTAATAGTAATGAAAATATATTGCCAGAAATGTCGAAAGGACCTGTTAATATTGAATCAATTTTAGATCAACAGCATTTCACGCAGCCTCCACCAAGATATTCAGAGGCAAGCCTAGTTAAAAAATTGGAAGAACTAGGAATTGGAAGACCTTCTACTTATGCAAGTATAATATCAGTTATTTCTACTCGTGGATATGCTGAAACAATCAATAAAAGATTTCATCCAACAGATAGAGGAAAGCTAATATCAGGTTTTTTGGAAAAATT
>JABAAZ010000046.1 GCA_014238475.1 Candidatus Paceibacter sp.
ATGTTTCATCTAAATCAAATACAATTACTTGTTTATTATTGTTTCTCATATATATATTAAAGAAAAAATATATTATAATAATTATTATTATAATTATTATTATCTTGTATTGTTTAATAAAATCAAAAATTTGATTTTTCTTTTAATCGTTTCATTCGTTTGTTTCTTACAAATGAGTCAAATCAGAAGACCTCCAATTTTGGAGGTTCTTCGTTTGTTAGTAGGAGATGATCACGTTCAATATAATCATAGGGTTTTTTCCAGTTTCAGAAAAGATATACAGCCCAATGTCTCTGTAAACCTTCTTTTTAAGATCATCTATATTTATGCTTTGAGATCTACTCATCTCTTCTTCAGCTGATTTTTTAACTTTTGATCTAATATCTGACATCAAATCGAAGGATTCTTTGATATATATGAAACCTCTTGTGATTATATCCGGTGATTTTTTTAGAGTTCTGGTCCTTTTACTGACAAGCATTTGTATTACAACAAATCCAGCTGTTGATAGGTTTCTACGGTCATCAATGACTATTTCAGAAAGTGGTCCAATCTTGTTTCCGTCCATAACCATAAGTCTGTTATCCATTTTTTCTTCCAATATAGAAAAATTCTTACCATCAGGAGATACCTCCACTATATCACCTTCATTTGTAATAGCTACATCTTTTTCTGATAGACCACATGTATCCATCATAAGTTTTCTATGTTGTACAAGCATATAGTGATACCCATGCACTGGAATGAAAAACTTTGGTTTTATTTGTGAATGAATCCATTTCAAGTCTTCTCTGTTTCCGTGTCCAGTAGCATGCACACCTTCATTTGTTTCATAAGTTATTAAGGTTGCACCTGCTTGTGAAAGGTTGTTTTTCAAATTTTGTACAGCTCTCTCATATCCAGGAATAACAGAAGAAGAAAAGAGTATTGTATCTCCTTTCATAAGTTTTAATTTCCTATGAGTTTTGTTTGCTAATCTGTTTAACACAGCAAACTCTTCAGCCTGAGAACCGGTAGCAAAAATTACATATTTGTTTTTATCAAGTTCACTTGCTTTTTCAACAGAGATAATTGCATCTTTTGGAACTTTCAATAGACCGAGTTCAATAGCGATAGTTAAGTTTTTTATCATTGATCTTCCTTCAAGAACCACTTTTTTACCGCACTCAATTGCAGTTTGTATAAAAGAGCAGTTTCTTGATATGACTGATGCAAACGAGGCTATGATTAGTCTGCCAGGGGTTTCTTTTATTATTTTGTTTACTGTTTTGGAAACAACTTTTTCAGATTGGGAAAAACCTTCTTTTTCTATGTTTGTTGAATCACACAAGGAAAGTAAAACATTTCTGTTTTTAAAAATGCTAAATGTTTCTATCTCAGATTTGTCAACCACTCCATCGTCGTTGTTTATTTTAACGTCCACAGTAAATACAACATCACCGTTTTTTGTATTTATTATTACACCAACAGAATCCGGCATTGTGTGTGTAATTTCAAAAAATTCAACTGTGGTACTACCAAGCTCCAATTTTGATTCAATTTCTATCAGTTGTGTCTTTAATGGCTTTAATTTAGGGTATTCTACATGCCTATGTTTTATCACAGATAAAGTTAATTCCCGTGAATATATTGTAGGATATCCAAGTTGTTCTATAACGTAAGGTATACCTCCTATATGATCAAGGTGACCGTGTGTAATCACCATACCCCTAATTTTTTCTTTGTTTTCTATTAAGTAATTAATGTTAGGTATAACAGCATCAACTCCTGGAAATTCTGGCACTGAAAATACAAAACCACAGTCGAGTATTATGATATCGTCGTTATACTCAATTGCATACATGTTTTTTCCAATCTCACCAACACCACCGATTATAAGCACACGTACAGCGTCTTTTTCTATTTTTGGAATTCTGCTGTTGATTTTTGGGGTTTCTATATAAGAAAAATCATTTGAACGATTGACCATCCTTCTTCTCGGATGTTTGTTATGTGACTTTGGCTTTACTGATTCTTTTTTCTTGTATGGTTTTCTATCATACATATTTATTTTTTTAGTTTGTTAATTGTGTTTGGGAATTAAAGTTTTCCAAATTTCTTCTTCTTGTTTATACCATTTGTGTATATTAAAGAAACGGTCACTTAAATTAAAGATTAATTCTTTTCTTTCTACTCCTTT
>JABAAZ010000047.1 GCA_014238475.1 Candidatus Paceibacter sp.
TGTTTCTTTTGGTTTTCTAAACCAACTCTGCTGTTGTGGTATAACTCTCACACAATAATGTATAATGATAACAGTAGTTGTTGCTATTACTATTTGTTCTTATTGTTCTTACTTTTAACCAATCTTGCTTTATTTTTTAAAGCATGCAACAGGATTGTACAAAAAAAGAAAGCTTATGTTAGATAGAAAATGGACAAAAATTGGGAAACTCTACACCATAATATGTCTGTTCATAAATATTATCTTTTCGTTGATATTTATAGACATAGTTAGAGAAGGTGGGCAATACGATGGTAATTCGTATTTGGCAGCTTTGTTTTTCCTGTTATTCATTTTGTCTTTAACTGAATATTATTTGTTTGGTTGGATCTTTTCCCTTACTTGTACTTTTAAAAAGTATAAGTCATATGATGAGGGAGAAATTATACGATCTCAAATTTTAGGTGCTTCCATGTTTTTTTCCCATCTAGTGTTCTTTATTTTGATTTCACTAGAACTAATTTAGCTGAGTTGGCGAGTACTAAAAATACTTGCCTTCTTCAATTTTATATAAAACAACTTTTAATGGTTGTTATTTTTTTGTATATCTAAACCAACCCTGCTGTTGTGGTATAACTCTCACACAATAATGTATAATAAACAACAGTAGCAGTTATTTCACTGCTGTTGTTCAATTTTAAAAAGAAAAATATGTTTGAGAAAACAATGGAAAGAAAAATAGAGCTGCCTGCAGCAGAGATAATAAATGAATTAGAAAAAAAATTGTCTTTTAATTACAGATACTACTGTGTGGGGATAATACTGATTCTTTTAAATTTGGTAATGTGTGTCATTACTTTAATCTTATTGCATAAACTAAGTGATGTAGGAGAATCGTTTATGTTTTGGCTTTTCCTACTAATCTTACCAATTATTATTTCTGTATGTATTCAGAAAGAAATTTGGTATGACACTCTTAATCATGATTGTGCAAAAAAAAGGCGCAATCATTATGTTTTTAGGTTTCTTTGGATTGGTATTGTGAGCTTTGTATTTTATTTGTCTACACTGATTACAATACTATTTTAGAATTATAATAACAGTTGTTACTGTTATTTCAAACTTTATTTTAAAATCCCGAATGAGTTAGTATTACTAACTTGCTCGGTTTTTTTCTTTATACAACAACAACTTTTAATGGTTGTTATTTTTTTGCATTCCTAATACCACCCCTATCATTATGGCTTCTGTAATGATGTGTGATCCTCCATAACTTAAAAATGGCAAGGTGATGCCTGTCACCGGCAATAATCCGATGTTTGTGCCTATGTGTATGACAAAATGTGACATAAAATACACAATGACTCCTGTGGTAAAAAGTTTTATAAAATTGTTTGTGCTGTTTTCTACAAATTTATACATTCTATAGAAAAAAAGTCCAAAAAGAGAAAACAGAAGAAGCACTCCGACAAACCCCCACTCTTCTGCAAATGCCGCAAAAACAAAATCTGTTTCGTGTGTAGGTAAAAAACCAAGTCTCGACTGTGTGCCATCACCGATACCAGTTCCAAACACTCCTCCAGATCCTATGGCTATCTTTGATTGGTTTATGTTGTACCCAGTATCTTGGATATCAGAAAGTGGATTGAGAAATGTGTATATTCTGTCTTTTTGATATGGTGCTAAAAACTGCCACCCTATCGCAGACACAATCACACCAGCTATAAACAATATCATAATATGTTTTGGAGAGACACCAGCGACTATAATCATTCCAAACCATATACATAATATTGAAATAGCAGAGCCTAAATCTGGTTGTAAATATGTGAGAACAAACGGGACAGAAAAAATTAAAGTTGAAACTATTATGTATCTATAATGTTTTATATATATATGCCTACTTTCAAAATATTTTGCCAAAACTACAATGAGTGAGAATTTAGCTATTTCAACTGGTTGTAGATTAATAACACCGAGATTAAACCAGCTATATGTTCCAGATGTCAGTGGTGCAAACAAAAAAAGTGATGCGAGAAGTAATATAGAAAATACATACACTAGCACTGGTACAAAACCACCTCCCAAAAATGAAAAATCTAATTTTGACAATACAACCATCAAAATCAAAGCTGTGCAGACAAATATAAGTTGTTTGTAAAACAATTGTTCAGAACCAGTGCCAAAAACCTG
>JABAAZ010000048.1 GCA_014238475.1 Candidatus Paceibacter sp.
AATATAGGCTCAAGCCAAATAAAAATCCTGGTTGTTAATATTTTAAATAAAACAAGATCAAAAACATAATTAGTAGTGTCATAGATATGCTGTACTTCCTTGTCTAGCCAATCTCTTATGCTTTTTGTTATTTTAAACTTAAAAATATTATCTATAGTTATAAATAACACATATAACAAAAAGAAAATAAGTATATTTACAAAAAAAAGTATAACGAATTTCATTTAGTTTACAGAAAATCTTTGGATTCTACCTATTTCAACTCTTTCTCCAAATTTGTGTGTTGCATTTTCAAGCAATCCTTGTATTGTTTGTGTGTCATCTTGAATAAATTTTTGTTTTACAAGCACATTGTCAGAAAATTTTGAGTTTAGTTGATCTGCTATAATTTTCTCTTTTATTTCTTCTGGTTTACCCTCTAACTGAGATAACAATTCCTCTTTTAATTTTTTTAAATCTTCTTCTGGTATTTGAGCCTCTGTGATAAATTGTGGATTCATTGCAGTAGCATGCATCGCTATGTTGTATGCTAATTGAGAAAATTCTTCATTTTTTGCAACAAAATCAGTTTCACAAAGTAATTCAACTATGGTTCCAACTGTTTTTGTATTGTGTATGTATGCAGAAACAACACCAGCGCCCAAATCCCTGTATGCTTTTTTTTCTGCTGCCATTGTACCTTTTTTACGCAATAATTCCCGTGCTTTATCAAAATCCCCATCTGCATCCTCCAAAGATTTTTTGCATTGCCCTATTGATAAACCAGTTTCAGCTCTTAGTTTTTTTACATCGTCAAAAGAAACCATATTATTTCTTTTTAGTTTTTGATATCATATCAAGAATATACTTCACTGTTTTGGTGCTGTTACAATTGGCCATGATCGGGTAAGTTATTTTTGATAAATCTGTATCTGAGTTACCAACAGCGACAACTGGAATATTCATTATGTTTGCTTCATTTACTGCTATTTTTTCTTTCTGTGGGTCAATTACAAAAAGTGCCCTAGGTATCTCCGTCATTTTTTCTAGTCCTCCAAACCTTGCTTCAAGCTTATTCAACTCTCTCTGAAACAAAACACATTCCTTTTTAGTATATTTTTCCTCCCAAGAAGAATCTGATTTTTCTTTTTTTAATTTTTGATAGTGCTCTACTCTTTTTTTAATATTTGAAGGATTTGTTAATGTACCACCAATCCATCTTGAAATAACAAAGGGCATAGATATACTATCTGCTGTATCTTTTAATAGATTTTCTGATTCTTTTCTTGTTGTGGTAAACAAAATCTGATGTTCGTCATCTACTATTTTGGATAAAAATTCAATAGCTTTTTTTATTTGATCAGATGTTTTGTCCAAATCAAATATTTCTTTTGCTCCTTTTTTATTGACGATATTTTTTGAGACAGATGGATGTCTGTGTCTCCTGCTTAGAGCATATTTTGCCCCTAGTGTGTCGAGATTTCCTTTTATTTCTTCTGTGGTTTTTAATTCCATGTTTTATAATACTAACATATAGAGAAACAGTGTGCAATTTTATTCCTCCTCTGAGATATCTTTTTTTATATCTTCGAGAATTTCATTTATATTTCCTTCTATTACAATTTTTTCATACCCGAACCAGCTTTTTTTAATTCTGTGGTCAGTTATTCTATCTTGCATAACATTATAGGTTCTTATTTTTTCTGATCTGTCTGCTGTTCCTATTTGGTTTTTTCTAATAGATGCACTTTTCTTTTGCTCTTCGATCTCTTTTTTCTCTTGTAAGTTTGCTTGAAGTATCTGCATAGCAAGGTCTCTGTTCTTTTGTTGAGTTCGCTCTTCTGTACATCTGACCTCTATGCCAGTAGGTATGTGTATAAGTCTAACTGCAGTTTCTACTTTATTTACATTCTGTCCGCCAGATCCACCAGATCGTGAAAAATCAACTTTAATGTCCCTTGGATTAATCTCAACATTAATTTTTTTTCTTATCGGCAAAACTGCCACAGAAGCCGTTGATGTGTGAATTCTCCCAGATTTTTCTGTCACTGGTATCCTTTGTATTCTGTGTACACCAGTTTCATATCTAAGCTTGTCATACACATTATCTCCTTTTACAAGAAAAGATGCTTCTTTGTATCCATC
>JABAAZ010000049.1 GCA_014238475.1 Candidatus Paceibacter sp.
TCTTGAGTCCAATAAGCCAAAGTGATATGGCTTGCTAGATCATTTTTATCTAGTTCATTATTTACTGATACCATCATGGCCAACAAATAAATTTTTATTTCAACTTTATTCATAAGTTTTTTTAGAATAAATAAAAATTGGCACATTTAAATAGGTGGTGCCTTCACCACTTTAGAATATTACCATATATAAAGTGTTTTTTGAAGCTTAAATCAATGCGTGCTTTTTGATAATTGTTTATTTTATATGAAAAAAACCAATTAAACTACACAGGACGTATAATTTAATTGGTTTAAGTTGAGGTGAATTAAGCGTAAGCGGGAACATGATAGGAAGTTATCTCTCCTAGCTTCGTAAAAACTACAATTCTAGAAGAAGTTTTTTCTATGCCTTGTACAATGTGATAAAACTTTTTATCACTCTCAAAAAAGTATCTACTGTCCTCTCTTGCTTGCTTTAGCAAAAAAGAAAGAAAATCATTTTTCTTGACTTCATACCAAGGAATCACTTTTCCATCTGAAACAGTTTCACCATTTTTAACAATAGGTAATTTTATTTCTTGATATCCCTTTGGTCTGAGTGCAATCAAAAAAAACCCTTCTCCTGTTTTCACAGTCAAACAAAACTCCCTCCTACCAGATTTGTCATACCGTTTTGATAATATTGTGGGAATTATTTCAAGGTCTTTTGAATACATTGAATTGCGTACAGCAGATTCTATCCTTTTAACAGCCCTTCTCAAATGCCTACCAAGAATTTTTTGATAGGTTGTTTCTTTTAGAAACTTTTTCTTTTTAAGAAATTTCATTTTTTTTTAAAGAAAAATAAGCACATTTTAATTTCAAAAAGTGATGTGGTAGTGCTTTTTCCACTCTATAATACTACCATATATAAAGTGTTTTGTCAAAGTTTATGTTGATAAACAGACTTTAAGTCTTTTTGTACAGTGTTTATACAGTTTTAAACAAAACAAAAACCGCCATTTGGCGGTTTTTGTTTTGTTTTTGGGGTAGGAAAAGCTTTATTTTAGAGTTACTGTTGCTCCTGCTTCTTCTAGTTTTTTCTTTAATTCCTCTGCTTCCTCTTTTTTTAGGTCTTCTTTTACCATTTGAGGTGCTCCGTCTACGAGGTCTTTTGCCTCCTTAAGTCCGAGCCCTAAAACTTCTTTAATCACTTTAATCACCTGTATTTTGCCGTCTCCAGGGGCTGTCAGCTCCACTGAAGCTTTGTCTGACCCTTCGTCTTCTGCGCCAGCGCCTTGTGATGGTGCAGCTTGTACCATTGCTGTTGAGACACCAAACTTGTCTTCGAAAACTTTGACTAGTTCATTTAGATCAAGCACACTCATCCCTTCTATCTCTGATATTATCTTTTTAAACTTTTCTGGTACTTCTGTCATGTTTTTTTGTTCTTCTGCCATATGTTAATTTGTTTAGTTATTTTATAATTATGCTTTTTGTTCTGCTAATTTAGAGAGTCCGACAGCAAACGATCGCACTGGTGCAGTCCACACAAGTAGTAATTTGGAATACAAAACTTCCGTTGTCGGAATTGTCGCTATCTCTGACATCGCCTGGCTATCCATAAATTTATTTTCAAACACACCTCCGACTATCTTTAGGTCGCCTTCTGTGTTTTTTTGAAAATCGTGAACAGATCGAGCTGGTGCTATAGGATCAGTTCCCCAAGCCAAAGCAATCTCGCCTTCTAGTTTTGGGCATTCACCGGCAAAGCCTGTGCCCTCAAGTGCTTTTGATATCAATGTCTTTTTTGCTACTTTATATGAAACATCGTTTGTGACTAGATGATCTCTCAGAGACGAGGTTTCGTTTCCGGAGACTCCTTTTGCATGAACAAAAACCACAGATTTGCCATCAGTAAAAACTTTTTTGAGTTTTTCTAAAGTCTCTTCTTTTTTTGTTCTTGATATTGCCATATTTTTACTTATTAAAGTTAAAATCACAAGACTAATTAAGTTCTATGCGATTTACTCGTATTTGAACCTACAGTCGGAATCTTTTAAGGTTTCCCTCCGAACTGTCTTTGGTCTTGATGTATAAAGTGTAGCACAAATGGATGTCTCTAGTAAACACACACTTTGTATGAAAAT
>JABAAZ010000004.1 GCA_014238475.1 Candidatus Paceibacter sp.
AAATTCATTAAAATTTACATCTTTAAAATCACTGGGTAAATCTTTTCTTATGATTGGAGTATATCTTTCAAACTTTTTTTCTTGTACAGAAAAATTCTTTGTATCAAAATTATCTTTTGTATTGTTTGATCCAACAAATATTCCCATAAAAAAAGCCCCTGAAATAAGAAAAACTATTAATGTAGAGAGTTTTGTTTTATGCATAAGAAAATTATAGCATGATATACTTTATTAAAAATATGATTAAAAACAATATTACACTATATGATTCATTGTCAAAACAAAAAAAAGTTTTTTTGCCTATATCAAAGAATGTTGTAAAAATATATTCTTGTGGACCGACTTTGTATAGGAGAGCGCACATCGGAAATCTCAGAGGGTATGTTTTTGCTGACACACTAAACAGACTTTTTAGAGAAGCGGGATTTAAGGTGAAGCATGTCATTAATTTAACAGATGTTGGACACTTGTTTGGTGATGGTGACACCGGTGAAGATAAAATAGAAAAAGAAGCAAAAGACACAAATCAAAATATAGAATCATTAATTATCAATCTGATAAAAGTCTTTAATTCAGATTTAGAGCACTTGAATATATCTCTAAAAAGATACAATTTCACACGAGCAACATCGTATATAAAAGAACAAGTGTCTTTAATCGAGAGACTTGAAAAAAAAGGTTTTGCCTACAAGATAAGTGATGGTATGTATTTTAATGTTCAAAAATTTAAAAGTTATGGAGGACTTGCTGGTGTAAGTAAATCAATCCAACAAGAAGGAAAAAGAGTTGAGATAAACAAAGAAAAAAAAGGCCCATATGATTTTGCACTATGGAAATTTTCAAAAAAAACAGAAAACAGGTTACAAGAGTGGAGTTCTCCCTGGGGTGTTGGTTTTCCCGGATGGCACACAGAATGTTGTGCAATGGCCTCTTCTGTTTTAGGAAAGAGTATAGATTTACATACTGGAGGAATAGACTTGGCTCCTACTCATCATAACAACGAAATAGCACAACAAGAATCAGACACAGGGCAAGTATTTGTAAACACTTGGATGCACACAGAGTTTGTAGCTTTGAAAGGAGCAAAGTTATCAAAATCAGATGGAAATATAATAAATATCGACAATCTTATAGAAAACAAAATTGATCCTGTCGCACTTCGATATTTATTTTTAACAATACATTATAAAACACCAATAAATTATACAGATGAATCTATAAAAGCAGCAAATCTGTCTATAAAAGAATTAAAAAATTACTGTTTTTATAAAAGTAGTTTATTCTTTGTTAAAAAAGACAAGCAAGTTATTGAGCAAATTAAAAAAGCAGTGTCACATGATATATCTACACCAAAAGCTATAGCACTATTATGGGAATTTTTAAAAGATGATTCTATCAAAAGATCAACAAAAACAAAAACTATTTTAGAAATAGATAAAATATTTGGACTTGGTTTAAAAAAGAAGAAAATAAAAATACCAAATGATGTTTTTATTCTGTTCAAAGAAAGGCAAAAAGCAAGAGAAAATCAAGATTGGAAAAAATCAGATATTTTAAGAGAAAAAATTAAAGTGAAAAAATTTAATGTAGTAGACACATCATCTGGCACAGATTTATTTCCAATAATAGACTAATCTGCACTATCACCTTCTGTTGCTGGAATGTAGCTTTGATTTTCTTGGTTTGCTTGATATCTCCTTTCTATTTCTGTAAAAATTAATTTTTGTTTATTAAAATTTAGTCTTATGATTCCAGTTGGTCCGTTTCTGTGTTTTGCTATTAAAATTTGTTTTTCCTCTATATTACTCCCAGATACTGCATCTTTTGCATCTTGATGTATAAACATAACAACATCGGCGTCCTGTTCTATTGAACCTGAATCTCTTAAGTCTGATAATTTTGGAGCACCACCTCTTTTTTCTATATCACGAGATAGCTGAGATAGTGCAATAACTGGTATTTTTAACTCTCTTGCTATTTGTTTTAATGATCTGGAAATCTCTGTTACCCTGTTAACCATAGAATCTGAGCGAATAGTATCGTGTGGTGTAATTAACTGCAAGTAATCAACTATTAATATTTCTATATTATTTTCTCTTTTCATTTTTCTTGCTGTTGATCTGATAGCAACTATTGAGTTGTTTGCCCTGTCATCTATAAAAATAGGTGCTCGAGAAAGCCTGTCTGCTGCCTCACTTAAATTATCTTGTTTTTCATGAGCACTCAGCTTTCCGGTTCTTAATTTCCAAGCATCAACACCAGACTCTGCTGCCATTAATTTTTCTGCAAGCTGATCACTACTCATTTCAAGTGAAAACAATCCAATAGAAATATTATTTTTTACAGAGGTCTTTCTCGCTATATCAAGTGCAAAAGTTGTCTTTCCCATACTCGGTCTTGCCGCTATAATTATTAAATCAGAAGGTTGAAAACCAGATAATTTGTCATCAAGGGATACAAAACCAGAACTGAACCCACGAATATATTTATCATGTGAATCTGTATTTACAAATCTTTCAAAAGCGGGTTCTATTAAGCTCGCAATCGTGTTGTATTTCTTTTGTGTCTCATCACCATTGGTGATTTTAAAGACAGTTTGTTCCACATCATCTCTAATGCCATCTATATCTTTTTTACCTTCTTCTGCTATTTTTATAATTGATCCACCTGCTTTTATTAATTCTCTTCTGGTGTATGTGCTTATAATGTTTTTTGCATATGCATCTATGTGCAACGATGAAGGCACTGAATTTATTATTTCAGATAAATATTCTCTGCCACCAATCAAATCAAGTTCTTTATGTTCTTCTAAATCTTTTGTGATAGTCACCAAATCAATCGGTAGAGATTGTTTTGCTAGCCTGCTCATAGATTCAAAAATAATTTGATGTTTTGGAACATAAAACATTTCTTTTTTTATTGAAGAACTTACATTGTCCCATGCGTCTGTATCAATAAAAATTGATCCGAGTAATGCTACTTCAGATTCGGAATGTTGAGGAAGTCTAAATGGGTCTGTGTTTGTCATATATAAATATTATATATGTTTATGTTTTTGTACAAGCTCTAAAATTTATTGAATATTAAGATATCCTGTGTATGAGTAGTTTAAAAACTGGTTTATAGTTTGGTGAAAAAAAATAAAAATATCAGTATTTAGCTACTTGACATTTTCTATTAAAACTTTGCAGTAAGGTTGCTTGTGTCCTTGTTTTGTGCTCCTGTTTGTTTTATTTTTGAATTTTATAATAGTTATTTTTTTTAGTCTTCCACATTCCTTTACAACACCGGTGGCAGTTCTTTTTTCTAAATAAGGTTTTCCTATCTCTAATTTTTCACCATCTTCTACTAAAAGCACTTTATCAAAAACAATTTTATCTCCAGCAGACCACTCCCCACTATCTTTTTTTGATAAGTTTTCTATTTTGATTACACCACCTATTTGAGTTCTATATTGTTTGCCTCCACTTTCTATTGTTATTGTTTTTTCCATATTGTTTTATTTTAACTAAATATTAAAAAATTTGCAAATTATATTTTTTCTATATTTTTATCTATTTGAGAATATGTATGATTGCACTCGTCAAAATTAGCAACTGCATGTTGTAGGTTTTTCCCTAACTTTACCATTAAAATATTGTATTTACATAAATCAACTTTTAATTTTTTAGCATTCTTCTGTATTTCTTCTGCCCTTTTCTCTATGTTTAGCGAACGCAGTCCGTGCATTATTGTTTGTACATAGGCATAAAAAGTTGTAGGCGAAACCACAACAACTTTCTTTTTAAATGCGTATTCAATCAAATCGTCGATACCAACTGTACTTGTAAATAAATCGTAATAAAGTGTTTCAGATGGTATATACATTAAAACAAAATCTGTTGTTTTGTTTTGCGGTTGTATATATTTTGCTGTTTCATCAATTCTTTTTTTTAAATCCATTTTTAAATTTTTCTTGCAAGTTTCTTTTTCTTCTAGTGTCTCTGCTTTTATCATTTTCTTATAATTTTCCAAAGAAAACTTTGCGTCAATAGGAATAACAAGATCGTCTTCTACACATATCACTGCATCCACAGTACCACTGTCCAAACTATACTGTGTTTTGTATTGTTTTGGAGAAAAGACATCGGACAGTGTTTTTTCTAAAAAAAACTCTCCAAGGTTTCCGCGGTGTTTTGGATTTTGTAATATATTTTGTAAACTATCTATATTTTTCACATATGACTCTATGCTTTCTTTTATAGAATCTTTTGTGTTTTTACCTTCGTTTTTAAGATTTTCTATACCTCTAAGAACTTCATTTACAGTTTCCCTAGATATTTTAAGCTGTGCGTCTATGTTTTCTTTTGTCTTAATCAGTGATGAATTATTATTTTTTGTTATTTTGCTTATTAAAAACAATATTATTAAAAGCAAAAAAACTCCAGTAATAGATAAAATCAACATAATCATATGGTTATTATACATCTATTTGTTTTGCTTCTTTATATAAAAATACTTTTTTCACACCTTCTATTAACAATAAATGCAATATAGCTAATACCGGCAACATTCCAACAAACCAAAGAGGAAAAGTTGTCATCTGAAGAAATGTTCGGACTGGAACATAAAAAAGTGCCAAGCATAAGAATCCCAAACTTATACATATTGCAATAATTAATTCTTTGTTATCAAAAATATTTTTAAATTTTATTGGACCATATAGGTTTTTTAAAGAGAACGCAAAAAAGATTGAATCAAGTGACAGTGCTGTAAAAATTATAGTTCTTATCTCTGCTTCTGATGCATTTGTAAATAAATTTAAAAACACTAATATAGCAAATAAAAACAAACCAGAGGAAACAGCAAGTATTAAAATAGATTTGGAAACATTTTTTGAAACTATTGAACTATATACAGATGATTTTGGATTACCAGAAGAAGATGACTCCTTACTCTTTTCAAAAGCAAATCCAAACCCTACAAAAGCCTCTTCTATTATATTTGCCCACAATATTTGAGCTGGAATAAGGGGTAGAGCAAAGCCAGCTATAATGGCACCAGTTATTACTATTGCTTCGCTGAACGCAGTGGAGAGTAAATAAATAATAATTTTTTTCAAGTTTATTATAATTCTTCTACCTTCCAATACTGCTGCATTTATTGTGTCAAAGCTATTTTCTAAAAGAATTATATCAGAACTTTCTTTTGATACTTCAGTGGCATCTGATAAAGACAATCCCACAGATGCTTGTTCTAATGCTGTAGCATCATTAACACCATCTCCGGTCATAGCAACAATTTCACCGTGATTCTGCAATATTCTGATTAATCTTAACTTTTGATTTGGTAACATTTTTGCAAAAACCGGTGTGTACATTGCAGCGCTATATATTTCATCTGTAGACATTTTTGAGAATTCATTTCCATCTATCACCCTGTGAGAATCTTTATCTATTATTCCAATTTTTCTACCTATATATCCTGCTGTTTCTTTGTTGTCACCGGTGACAAGTGAAAATCTTATATTCGATTTTCTTATTTTTGAGATAGATTCCTTAATGTTTGATCGAATAGAATCCTCAAAACTCATTACTGCTAAAAATGTAATATCTTTTGATATTTTTGTTACAGATTCTTCTTTCTCCTTTGGGTCAAATTTATCTTGCTTTACAACAGCGCTTGCAACAGCAACAACACGAGCACCATTTCTAGTTTCTAATGCAATTTTTTCTTTTATTTCTTTAATCTTTTCTTGTGTTAATTTTTCTGTTGAAGATGATGTTGCTTTGGAGTTACACATAGATATCACTGTATCTGGATCTCCAACTATATACATCTTTTTTTCATCAGACTCATCATCATGAATAATACCCGCAGAAAATTTTCTTTTAGAAGAAAAAGGTATAAAATCAGTTTTCATTAATTCATTATCACAATACACATTTACATCTATCTTTGCATCGATGATTGCTTGTGCAATAGCGTGTTCTATAGGTTCTCCAAACATTCTGTTTCCCAAACCACCTTTTGCGCAAATCATTTTTGAAGATGTACCCATTAAAAGAGCAAACAATATGTTTTTCATGTGAGGATTATTAAAATCTTTTTTTGTATAAACCTCTTTTTCATTAAACAATTTAGAAAAAGACATTTCACCTTTTGTTACTGTTCCTGTCTTATCAGATAATATCCATGTTGTTGTGCCAAGGGTTTCTGCGGCAAATAGATTTCTGACTAGACCACCTTTTTTAAAAACATTTTGCATACCGAGTGCCAAAACTAATGTGATTGCTGCTGGTAATCCAGAAGGTATCGCACCAACTGCAATAGCTGTAGAGGTTAACAAAAGATCATATAATTCATATTTATTTTCTAATATTCCAAAAATAAAGATGATAACCAGGTTTACAACAATTAGTGAAATAACTAGTTTTAGAACTCTTTTTATATCTTTGGTAAGTGGTGCTACTCCGACAATAGACGAAAGTTTTTTTGAAATCATACCTATCTGTGTGGATTCACCTGTTTCTACAACACACCCAAACCCTTCACCTCTTACGACACTTGTTCCACTCCAGATCATATTTACTTGCTCTGACACACTTTTTTCTCCAGACAAAGTTATTTGATGTTTCGAAACAGGTAACCATTCACCTGTTAAAGTTGATTCATTTACTTTTATATCATCTTCAGAGATCAATCTTAAGTCTGCTAACACAAGCAGACCTTCTCTCAAAAAGATAATATCTCCTGGAACTATATATTGTGATTCTATTGGTTCAAGTTTTCCGTCTCTGTATACTATTGCTTTATGTTTTCTTATTTTGTTTATTTTTTCAAAAGCTTTAGAAGACCTTTCTTCTTGTGTAGTTCCTATAACGATGTTTATAAAAAATACAACGAAAATCAAACCTGCATCAATCCTCTCTCCAAGAATTAACAATACTATGCTTGCAAAAAAAAGCATATAGGAAATAGGACTCTTTAGCTGGTTTAAGATAATTGTAAACAGAGTAATTCCCTTTTGTTTTTTAACTATGTTTTTACCATATTTTTTTAGTCTTTTTTTAGCCTCTGCTGAAGACAAACCTTTTTTTGTTGTATTAAGTTGATTACAAAGATCATTGAGGTTATCCATTGACCATTCTCTTTTGTTGCTTTTATTCATAAGATATTTGTATTATAGTACAATATGGACTTATATGAGCAACTAAACACAGATATTGTCTCTGCAATAAAAAATAAAGGTGATACTGTACTACTGAATACTTTAAGAAACATAAAAAATTCAATTGTGAATGAAAACATAGAATTAAGAAAAAAAACAGATTCTGGTGTTGATGATAATAAATTTTTAGAAATTGTAATAAAATTAACAAAACAAAGAAAAGATTCTATTGATCAATTCACAGTTGCCGGCCGAAATGATTTGATTGAAAAAGAAGAAAAGGAGCTAAAAATATTACAGACATACCTTCCAAAACAAATAAGTGATGCGGAATTAAAAAATATTGTGTTTTCACACATTAAAAAATTGGATGCCTCTTCACTAAAAGATATGGGAAGAGTTATACAGTCTGTAATCTCTGAAGTTGGTATGAGTGCAGAAAAAAGCAAAATATCTTTAATCGTAAAAGAAAATTTAAGTTAATTTTTTTTCAGATTTTTTTATATTCTTCACACGTGCATCTACACGAAGATCTCTATTTTTGTCTGTTTCATCAACAATGTCACCAACTATCTCTTCTAAAACATCTTCAAGTGTTACAACACCTAAAATAGTTCCAAAATCATCTTTTACTACGGCAATATGTATTTTTATTTTTTGAAACTCTTTTAACAAAGTTCTTATGGTCATTTTTGGTGAAATAATAGGTACATCAAAAACACACTTCTTTACAGTTTCTTTTTTATCCTCAGAGTTAACAAAAACAAAAAGCAAGTCTTGTTTTCTTACAGCTCCTGTTATATCGTCAGTGGTGTTTCCATATACTATTAATCTCGAATGTGGTGTTTTTTCTAGAAAAGAAATCTTATCTTTGATAAGGTCTTTTTCGTATAAAGCAGTGATAACATTTTTAGGTGTCATTATTTGTGATGCAATTATTTTATCCAATTTAAAAACATTCTCTACTGTTTTATATTCGTGATCATCTAAAACACCTCCTCTTTTACTCTCCGCAGCTAAAAACAATATTTCTTCTTGTGAACTAAAATCTTTTGGTGCTTTATGTATTTTTTTTGTTATTAAAATAATTACCTTAAGAAATGGGGAAAAGATTTGAACCATTATCTTAATTGGAGTAGAAAGTGAATGTGCCACCTTTTCTGAGAAAGAAACACCTATTCCTTTAGGAATTATTTCTCCGACCAATATGATTCCAACTGTGATAAAACCAGACAAAATACCAATACCTAGACTATTAAAAAGTTGTGCAGAGATAATACCAACAAATATGCTACCGAGAATATTTATCAAATTATTTAAAACAACTATAACAACTATAGTCTTATCAATATTTTTTTTCAACCATAATAAATTTTTTGAACCCGCAACATTGTTTTTTACATTTGTTTCTATTCGGCTATCAGAGATTGCAAACAATGAACTCTCTGTCAAAGAAAAAAATGCAGATCCAATTAAAATAAATATAATAAGCGATATTAAGAAAATAATCATTTTTTATTTAAAATAGTGTTTTACTTAAAGAGGTGTTTTTTTGCTTTATTGTAGTTATAAATATCATGTTTTTTGTTAGTGAATTATACCACAGCCAAATTAAGATATTAATTTCCTATTCTTCTTTTTATGACTTGCTAACGAAAATCTATGAGATTCGGCATTTACTGATAATATGTCTGCTTCTAAGTCCATAAACAGTTTACTTCCTAGTACTTCACGAGCACTGTGTTTTATGTCTTTTACGACTGAAACAACTGGAATAGAATATCCTTCTTTTTTTATTACACTTTTTGCTGTTTTTATATGTGCTTTACCGCCGTCAATAACTATTAAATTAGGTAATTGCCATTCTGTGTGTTTAAACCTTCTCTCTAAAATTTCTTTTATAGCACCGATATCATCTCCATCAGATGAAGTGTTTATATTAAATTTTCTATAGTCTTTTTTTTTAAAAATACCATCCTCACACACAATCATAACACCAACAGCATTTTTACCAAAAGTATGTGATACATCATACCCTTCTATTCTAAAAAACGATCTTGCTCCTTCAACATTTTGTTTTTTAATCAATGTGATGTCATTTATATGCTCTAACAAATATATTTTTGTTTTTATTTTTTGGGCATTTTCAAATTCTTTTTTTTTAGCACATTTGTGCATTTCTTTATATAATTTTTCAATCAACTTTTCTTTCTTACCTTCAAAAAACATTACTATTTCCTTAATAGTTTTTTTGTATTCTTTTTCATTCATTTTGTTTCCGCAGGTGCCAGGACACAACCCAAGTTCCCAATTAAAACAGGGTTTGTTTTTTTTATCTTTGTTATACACCCTGCACTTATCTCTAAATGGAAAAATTTTTCTTGTTATCTTTAACACTTCTTTTAGGATATTGTTATTTGCAAATGGACCGAACTG
>JABAAZ010000050.1 GCA_014238475.1 Candidatus Paceibacter sp.
AAAAAATATGGCTTAAGTGATGGACACCACTTATATATTACTTTTGATATTAATAATAATAAAGTTAAAATCCCTAATTGGCTAAAAGATAAATATGAAAATATGGGTGTTTCTATGATAAAAGAGGTTGCAAACAAGACAAATGATGTGGTTGGTGATGGAACTTCAACTTCTGTTATTTTGGCACATGAACTTATGTCAGAAGGTTTAAAGTATATAAATCGTGGTGTAAACTTGCAGTCAATCAAAGCAGGTATGAAAAGAGCAAAAGATGACATATTGGAACTTTTAGATAAAACAAAAAAAGAGATAACTACAGATGAGGAGATTATACAGGTAGCGACAGTGTCGGCTGAATCAAAAGAAATAGGAAAGATAATTGCAGATACTGTAAAAAAAGTTGGAAAAGATGGTGTCGTAACAGTAGAAGAATCACAAAAGCTCGGTATAGAATCTGATGTGGTTGAAGGGCTTGAAATAGAAAAAGGATATCTTTCGCCATATATGATGACAAACACAGAGGCCATGATAGCAGAATACAAAGATGTGCCGGTTTTACTAACTGATAAAAAAATAGTCTCAGTTAAAGAAATATTACCTCTTCTAGAAAAATTATCAAGTACAGGGAAAAAGGATCTAGTTGTTGTGTGTGATTCAGTGGAAGGTGAGGCTTTGACCACGTTTGTTGTAAACAAACTTAGAGGGACTTTTAATATACTAGCAATAGAGATACCAGGATTTGGGGACACAAAAAAATCAAACCTAGCAGACATAGCATGTACCATAGGAGCCACTGTCATAAGTGAGGATACTGGTGCTACATTTGATAAATGTGATTTAAGTGTGTTGGGTCAAGCAAGTCGAGTAGTTTCTAAAAAAGATAAGACAATCATAGTCGGAACTAATCAGACAAAAAAGAGTGTAAAGGATCAGATAGAGTTGCTAAAAGAACAAGCAAAGAAAGGAGACAAGTTTGAAAAAGATAAACTATATGACAGAATAGCAAAACTTTCTGGCGGTGTTGCAGTTCTTTATGTTGGAGCTTCTACAGAGACAGAAATAAAATATTTAAAGTTTAAAATAGAGGATGCAGTGAATGCTACAAAGTCAGCCATAGATGAGGGGATTGTTGCTGGAGGTGGAGCAGCTCTTACACACATAGCAAATTCTATGAATAAAAATATGCCGACAAAATGGGATGATGATTATGAATTAATGGGATACAAGATAGTTATAAGTGCACTTGAGTCACCACTAAAACAAATAGCAGACAACGCACTTGGAAGCGGTGAAGGTATAGCAATTGTAAGAAAAGTACAGGAAGAAAAAAGTGAAGCTGGATACGATGCTATAGCAAATAAAATTCAAAAAAATATGTTTGATGCTGGTATTATAGATCCGGTTAAAGTAACTAAACAAGCAGTGCTTAACTCTATATCAACAGCATCTGTATTTTTAACTATTGAAGGCGCTATTGCAGATATAAAAGAGGAAGGAGATGATAAGCAAAAAATGCCACCAATGGGTATGGGAGGAGGCATGCCTGGGATGTATTAATCAACATAACTGTCATTTGCGCGTCGCTGTGTTATACTAAATTATATGAATTTCACACTATTACTACCACTTGTATCAATAATTTTATTCATCCTTTATTATGTTGATGGATCTATATATCAACCTGTAGTAGCAGTCCTTTTGCTTATTCTATGGCCTATAGCGCTATACAACGTACTCATAAGACTTAAAGTAAGAGTTAAGGAAGCTTGGTCAGACATAGAAGTACAATTGAAAAGAAGATACGATCTTATACCTAATTTAATAAGCACTGTAAAAGGGTACGCAAAGCACGAACAAAGTGTTTTTGAAAAAGTCACAGAAACAAGAAGTATGGCTATGCAGGCAGCGCCATCCCCAGAAGCAAAAGGAGAGGCAGAAAACATGCTTTCAGGAGCATTAAAATCATTGTTTGCGGTGTCAGAAAATTATCCGGACTTAAAAGCAAATGAGAATTTTTTGGCTAGGCATGCACAAGATTTTGGTAAAGACCGAATTGCCTCGATTGCGAGCCCTTGGGCATGAGGTTTTTAATCCTCCGTATTTG
>JABAAZ010000051.1 GCA_014238475.1 Candidatus Paceibacter sp.
AAATATCTGCATTTGCTTCTTCTGGTGTTGATTTAACTAGATGTATGATTAACGTTGGGCGGGGATTAATGCAACCAGAAGACGGTGTAAATAAGAATACTTGGAAAAATAAATCCAAACAACTGCAAGACGAGATCAATTCATTTTTATAAACAATCTAAAGGACTTTGTTTGTTAAATTTTTGGTATTCAGTTTCATATTCATTTTTTATCTTTTGCTTATAGTTTTCATTTTTTGTAGTTTTCAGTATAATCGGTAATATATCTGAGGCACTGGATAGTGTATATAATTTTATTTTCATTTCTTTAAACAGGTCTTTTGCTGTTTTCCCAGAAATGTCTAACTGCTCTCTATCTAATAGAGTAATGACAGATGTTGTCTCTATATCCATTTCTTTTAGTTTTTTTATGAAAGAGAGAGTTGAGCCACCTGTGGTCACCACATCTTCTATAAGAATGATTTTTCTAGGTTTGTTACCATTTACCCAAAACCTATTTTCAACAGCACCGTGTGTTTTGGGTATTATCCTGTATTGGAAAACACTGTCTAAGACTAAATTGTCATCTATGAGCTTTTTTTGTATTTCGTAACCTAATATAGTTGCACCTTCAGGTACACCCAACACCCCATCTGACAATTCTATGTTGTTTTTGGAAATAAAATCAATCACAAAATGTTTTAAAACCTCCAAGGATTGATTTGTTTTGTTGATATTTCTAAAATTCGCATACAAACTAGATTCTTTTCCAGATTTTAATTTTATAGGTTGATTGCAAAAACCAATTATATTGTGTTTGATCAAAAAAGAATAATATTTATTTTCTTTCATTTTTATATATTATATCAATAAAAAGTTATAATATAAGTATGAAAGATGAAAATATAAAAAAAATACTTGATAATGAGAAAAATAGGCAAAAAGAGTTTATTAATCTCATTGCATCTGAAAACTATGTTTCTTCTGAGGTGCTAGAGACTCTCGGGACTGAGTTTACAAACAAGTATGGAGAAGGATATCCAGGAAAAAGGTATTATCGAGGGTGTAAGTTTGTAGATGAGATAGAGTCACTGTGTATGGATCGCGCACTTGAAACTTTTGGACTACATTCCCATGACTGGGATGTAAATGTCCAACCACTCTCTGGATCACCAGCAAATTTTATAGTTTATAATGCACTTCTAAAAGAAGGTGATGTTTTGATGGGTCTTGATTTATCTCACGGCGGACACTTAACACACGGAAGTAAGTTTTCTGCAACAGCAAAATTTTGGAAGTCTGTATCATACCTAACTGATAAAGAGACTGGGTTGATAGATTTTAAAGATTTGGAACAAAAAGCAAAAAAAGAAAAACCAGCAATCATTGTCTGTGGGTTTACTGCCTATTCAAGAAATGTCGATTGGGAAAAATTTAGAAAAATTGCAGACGAAGTCGGTGCTCTGCTTGTAGCTGATATATCCCATATATCAGGACTTGTCGCTGCAGGAGTGCATCCATCTCCGTTTTTCTGCGCAGATGTTGTCACGACAACAACCCACAAAACACTACGAGGTCCAAGACATGCAATGATTTTTTCAAAAAAAGATGAGCGAAATCTACATGAAAAAATAAACAAATCAGTGATACCTGGACTACAAGGTGGACCACATTTTAATACGATAGCAGCATCAGCTGTTGCACTTAAAGAGGCTCAAACAGATGAGTTTAAGAGATATATAAATGATGTAGTTGCAAACGCAAATATAATGGCAAGAACTTTGAAAAACTTGGGATGGAAAATAATAACTGATGGCACAGATACTCATCTGTTTTTAGTGGATGTAGGTGAAAAAAAAGGTAGAGAAATGGCAGATAAATTAGAAAAAAAAGGAATTATAGTAAACGAAAACACAATACCGTTTGATCTTGGAGGTCCACTGAATCCATCTGGTATAAGAGTCGGAAGTGCGGCAGAAACTACAAAACAAAAAACACGAGAAGAGTTCATAGAGATTGCAGAGAAAATGGATAAAATTATGAGGGAGTAGTTGCAATAAACAAACAGTTAGAGTATAATTTAATTAACCATATAAAATAAATATTCTATGTGGAATGGATC
>JABAAZ010000052.1 GCA_014238475.1 Candidatus Paceibacter sp.
TTATTGTTGGTACATTTACCACAGTAACTTTTTTATTTTTTTCTGTGAGTGTCTTGGCTACTCTTAATACATTAAAGAGAATATCACCACAAGAAAAAATAGTAACATCTGGATTTTCACTCACCCAAACAGGATAAGCCTTCCCTATCTCAAACGGTGTTTTTTCCGTTGTTATAAGCGGAGTTTTTTCTCTCGCGAGTCTGATGTACACTGGTCCATCATGCTCTGCTGCTTTAATGGTTGCTTTTCTTGCTGCCTCTGAGTCAGACGGAACAATAACTGTTATGTTTGGTATAACACGAGTTATTGCAATATCTTCTAATGCTTGGTGTGTGGCGCCGTCTGGTCCTACAGAAATACCAGAGTGAGATCCAATTATTTTTGCGTTTGCATTGTTGTAACAAATAGTTGTTCTTATCTGCTCCCAGTTTCTTCCTGGAGAAAACATAGCGTAAGAAGAGAAAAATGGAACTTTACCCATAGCTGCCATGCCAGATGCAACAGATGCCATAGACTGCTCTGTGATACCAACCTGAACAAATCGATCAGGAAACTTTTTTGCAAACAAATTTGTGTTTGTGCTGTCTGTGAGATCAGCAGATAATGCAACTATGTTTTTATTTGACTCCCCCGCTTGTAAAAGCCCTTTTCCATATCCAACCCTTGTTGCCTCTTCTGGCACATCTTTTTCGAAAATATTTTTAATGAAATGTAAATCTTTATTTAACATATTATTCTTTATTTAAGTTTTTTATCTTTTGTTCTATCTCTTTTCTAACCTCTTTTAGTTCTTTTAAAGCCACTTCTTTTTGTTTATCCTTTTTGACCCTATCTTCTGGACCTTTCCCTGGCGGTGCACCGTGCCATCTGTAGTCCCTTTGAAAAGAGAGAACTCCTTTACTTGGTATTGTGTGAGCTATTATAACTATTGGTTTTTCTGCTACGGATTGAGCATCTAAAAAAGCTTGATACAAACCTCTCATGTTATGTCCGTCCATCTCTATCACATGCCAATTAAATGCTAAAAACTTTTCTCTGAGTGGTTCAAGTGGCATAATATCTTCTGTGTTTCCATCTATTTGTATGTTGTTTCTATCAACAACAGCAACAAGATTGTGTAATCGCTTCTTACCTGCTAACATGATAGCCTCCCAATTCTGACCTTCGTTTAATTCACCATCACCGAGTAAACAATAAAAAAACTTATTAGATATTTCCCCAGCATCCATCTCTTCTGCTATTGTCATACCGACTGCTTGTGAAAGACCTGAGCCAAGTGGTCCAGAAGATGTCTCAAGCCCTGGAAGTGATGCTCTGTGTGGGTGACCTTGTAGTCGTGATCCAAATTTTCGTAAAGTTAATAATTCTTTTACAGGAAAGTAACCAACATGAGCCATCGCGCTGTATAGGACTGGTGCTATGTGTCCGTTTGAAAGAATCAGTCTATCTCTGTCTTCTTTGTTTGGATTTTTTGGGTCGTGAGCCATCACAGCAAAATACAAAACTGTTAACACATCTGCCATACCGAGTGACCCTGCCGTATGTCCGGATCCAGCTGTAGCTAGTGACTCTATGATAGACACTCGTATGTCATTTGCTTTAAGTTCCAGTTCTGCTATTTTTTTATCTGTTAGAGAAATCATTATTTTTATTATACCAAATTATAATAGTTTTTATGTTTTAGATTGTATTTCAGCTACCTATGTTGAAAATCAATTATATATTAATATTTCGCATTTACCCGCAGGATTTGATTATATCTTCTAGTTCTTTTTTGTTCTTTTCTATATCACCATTGAGTAGAGCCGAGCCGACAGAAAAAGTATCAGCACCAGCTAATACCAAGTCTTTGAGTGTTTCTTTGTTTACTGACCCATCTACACCAACTGGCAGTTGTGGATATTTTTCTTTTATCACTTTTATCAAATCAATCACTCTGTTATCAAAAGGTTTTCCTTGTACTCCTACTTGATCAATCCCCATACACTGTACTCCGTCGATCATATCTTTTATTTTGTCTACTGTAGACAGTGTGTCGTTTGGCAAAA
>JABAAZ010000053.1 GCA_014238475.1 Candidatus Paceibacter sp.
CAAAACTTGTCCTCCTTTTCTTCCATCATTCCGAAAGGTTTTAGGTGTTTTCCCTTTTTTATGCAAGGAATTTCCTCCATTCTTTTTAGCATAATCTATAACCTTATCTATTTCAACACGAGTTTTATCACTAATTTTAGAAGCACCAGTAACTTTATCTGCTGCTTTTGCTGCATTCTTTGCTTTAAGTATGGCTCCTGCTCCTCCAGGAATAATAGGTAATGATACAGCTATTATATCTATACCTAATGCAGTGGCAGATAAGATTATTTGTGATGTATCTTCTGATTGAATCGCTTTCCTAAGTTCATCAGCACTCATTCCCAAACTCACTGCATCCCATACAGTGTCAAGGAGATTATTATCTATTGCATTCTGTGCTGTATCAGAGGCTACATTAAAATCTTCTCCTATCGCTGATGTTCCAAATATAGCTGCTTCTTCGGTTAAGCCTGAGTTGTCGTAGTCTCAGTCTTCATAGGTGTTTTCTTTTACTAAAAATTCTACCTAAATAATAAAAAACTTCAGGGTCTTCTCTTGTATCATCAAGTTCAAAAAACATATCAGCTGCCTCTTGAAACTGTTCATTCTCAAAAAGCTTTTTTGCTTTTTCTAAAGATATTTGTTGTGCTAAAGATAAAGGTAAATACAAAAAGAATACCAGTAAAACAATAAGATTATGTTTTTTGTTCATAGCAATTTGCGTCGCTTTCTGCTGCGTTTAAGGAAGTGTTTTATAAAGTAAGATAAGGTTTTCTAATAACTAAAATTTGTAAAAAGGTTTAGTGTTTTTGGGTATTTCATCTGGCAAAGGTTCAGTAGCACGAGATTGAGATTCCTTATCTTTTGCTCCATATTTAACATAATTTTTTTTTGCTTTATATACACTGATTTTATTTGTTCCATTAGAATTGTCAGGATCATTGCTTTGAATAGGATCATCTATCCATAAACAGACAGGGCATGTAAGATGGTTGCCCATTGTATTTTTTTCAAATGTTATATTTTCACAACATGGACAGGGGTAATTATTTATATTTTGTAAATTTACATCTACATCGCTAAAAGCTATAACTACTTCCTCATCTTTATATTCACCTAAAATTTTATCAAATGGTGGTTGTTCATAATACCAACCATCTTTCATACTTACAAATCTATCAAAAACAACTGGTTCTACAGATGTATCTAGCTTTTGTTTGTTGAGGAAATCTTGAATCAAATTATTATTGATAGATTTGCAAACAAGTCCATGAGACATTACTGCATCTGGCTCCCATACTCTACTGCTCATGCCATTACAATCAGCTCCATCTCCATAAGGCACTAAAAAACGGTTAGCAAAATAGTCTGTTGGGAAAACAAAATGTTCAACAATTAACTCCCAATTTGCTTGTAACCAATCAATTTGAAATGATTCAGTAGTATCTTTTTTAGACAAGGATTCTATTGTTTTCCAATATGCTAGAAGCAAATTAACAAATTTTTTTAAAATATTATTTACAGACATTATCTAGTAAATCTTCTTAATAATTTCAATTCTCTTTGAGTCGGTTTTCTTTTATAACCTTTAGAACCATGTATAAAATTTTCAAATTTTACTTTTTGTAAAGTACCTTTTGGAGCTTCTGGATGTGTTTTAGGAATATATTCTTTCACGCGCTTTGTTGAAATATCGATTACACTTCCGTCTCGTCTTGTAATTTTAATAGCTTTGCTGTTTCCTTTACCAACTCTTATTTTAACTTTTTTAACTTTTTTAGCTTTAGCAGATTTTTGTAAAATAGCTCTAATTTTATTTGCTTTAGTCGCTGCTGTTCCTACTCCTAATGTTACTCCATCTAATGCTGCATCTGTTAAAACTTCTGTAACATCAATGCCTTGCAAAGCATCTAACAAATCTTTATCTCCTAAAATCATTTGCTCTGCTACTTGTACCGCTGCACTAACAATAGCTCCTTTTGCTGCTGCTATGAGTTGCGGAA
>JABAAZ010000054.1 GCA_014238475.1 Candidatus Paceibacter sp.
AAATTCATATATTTTTTGAGTCTTTTTTACTGCCATATAATTAAACTAACATTTCAACAGATTATTTGCAAACAGTAAAAATATTACTATTTATTATCCTTTGTACCGGCCTCTATATTTTGTTCTTGTGTTACTGATGTGAAATACCCACTTTGTATGTCTTTATACAGCTCTTTTAATAAAACCGCGAGAGGTATGGACAAAAGTAGTCCTATAACACCACCAAGAGTAATTCCTGCAACAATAGCTAATATGACCAATGTACTCGGAACTCCAATTATCTTTTGGACAACAATAGGATATACAAGATTTTGTTGTATTTGTTGTACCAAGACAACAAGTACTAGTAAAAAGATGATTGAATAAAAATCACCACTTGCAATCAAAAGTAAAAGTGGTGGAATAGACGCAACAAATGGTCCAAAGACTGGTAAAAATTCAAACAAGCCTGCAAGCAATGCAAGCACAAAAGCATTTGGAACACCTATCAAAACAAAACCCAAAAACATTAAAACAGCTGTAATAGTGGATAATAACAATTGTCCTTGCAGCCAGTATCCCATTTTAATACCAAACCGATCCCACAGATTTACTACATATTTTTTATATTTTCGTGGTGTGATCCCTTTAATAAAATTGGAAACACCTTGCGGTTGCACAGCAAAAAAGAATGTGAATACTAAAATTAAAAGAAAATCTAACAGTCCTCCAAATATAAAAGATATACCAACTTGTATATTTCCTAATTGACTCTTTATGCTAGAAGAAAAATTACTCAAAACAGATTTTGTGTTAAGATTTTCTATTAAATTTATATTTGAACCAGCAAATAATTTACTTTGTATGAAACCTGATATATTTTCAAAAGTTTGTGGAAATTTGCTTACAATGGATTCAGTTTGGTCTGCTATTATTGGGATTAACAAATATATAACAGAAGTGAAAAGTAAAAAAATTATTATATATATAAATATAATAGAAACCACACGGTTCATGCCAAATTTATTAAAAAATTTTTGAGCTGCACTTATACCAGAAGCTAATATTAAAGAAAATAGTACTATTAAAAATAAATCTAGTATTTTTGATGCCAAAAAAAACAACCCAACAGCAATACCAGCAAGAAAAAAAGTTCCTGGTTTTATTGATATAGATATATGCTTGTGCTCCATTTCTATAATTGTAGCACAAGTTTTAAATCAACATTTATTCTACTACTCTACCAGATGAATGGTTGTTTATCTCATCACGTATATATGTGGTGCGTGTATCAATGTTTATAGATTCCTCTACTTCCGTAAATGTGTCAAAAAAATCTAAAGTTATTTTTTTTGTTAAATCAATGTTTCTACCAACATCTACTATACTTGGAGTTATCTCCACCTGTATCTCAATATTTCTTTTTGATTGGGGTCCTTCGCTTGATAAGTTTTCTATATTCCACAAGACTGTATGTGTGTTTTCGTCATATGTTACATCTTGGTGTGTTGGAAAATATTCTCCAGTTGACATAATCCCATGATTCAGTGGTATTTTAAGAACTGTATTTTTTAAATTGTTTCCAGAATTTCTAATAAAAAACGATAATGCATATTGAGTTGTTTCCCCTTTTTTTGGTGGGATTGGTCCTGTATTTTGTAAAAATGATGTTGAGTGTAATGTTTTTGCAGATGTAATTATATCTGTTTTTGCTTTTATGATTGTAGTATTTAGGTTTTGTGCTTGGGCTAATCGAAAACCATCATCTGTGCTAAGGTTTCCATATATATCAGCATGTATTTTTATTTGTTTTTCTGTAATTGAAATTGGGGATTCATTTTCTGATGGCAATGTACTTATTGAAAATGAAAACCTTTCCTTTTCACCAGCTTTTAAGAGTTTTATATTACCTACTTGGATTTTATTGTATATAATCTTTCTTCTGTCTCCATCATAAAATCCTTTTCCTGGAGATACCTTACTCT
>JABAAZ010000055.1 GCA_014238475.1 Candidatus Paceibacter sp.
ATTTTAGATTTTTTATCAGACCATGGCCAAATAAAACTTGATGAATTTTTATCTGAATCATAATTAAATATATTATACTATACTAATTAATAATTATGAAAAAATATTTAGCACTAATCTGGCTTGTTTTACTTGGTGTTGCAATCTACTACTTGCGTGATTTTGCAATCAATAATTCATACTCTATAGGAGAAGCCTTAAAAGAAATTATAAAAATATTGCAGGCTTATATCGCCGACGCTGGTATATATGCCGGGATAATATATATACTTATTTATACGATAAGACCTCTTATCTTTTTTCCAACATCTATACTTACACCTATTTCTGCTGTTTTGTTTGGCCCAGTTTTGGGGTGGATTTTTACATACATAGGTGAGAACTTTTCTGCATCAGTGGCTTTTTTTGTTGGAAGATATTTTGGTGGAGGTGTAACAGAAAAGTTTAAAATATTGAAAAAATTAGACGGATCTATTAGTGAATCTCCTTTTATAACTGTGTTGTTTTTGCGAATGGTTCCTTTGTTCCCATTTGATTTTGTTAATTTCGGATTAGGAGTCACTAAAATATCATTCCGTTGGTATATACTCGGAACACTTCTAGGTGTTATACCTGGACTAACTGCATATATCTTCCTAGGTACAAGCATAACAAACCCAATCTTTTTGATACCTACAATAATCTTTTTTGTCATTCTTATTAGCACAAGTTGGTATATCAAAAAACGAAGTTCGCTAGCAAAAAAACTTAAAAAAGAGTTAGAAGAAAACAAATAATTTGTTACCGGACAGGGACTCGAACCCCGATTCTCAGGACCAAAACCTGATGTCCTACCATTAGACGATCCGGTAGTATTTTTATACTAACATATAGTTAATTTTATTAAAAAATCTTGTATCCAAGTGGTTTTGCAATTGACTCCACTGCTTTGTGGGACATGTAACCTTCTCTGTATATTTTTATATTTTTATCTTTTACCTCTATCACAGTGCTCGGTATCCCAACCACTTCACCTCCCTGCCAATCTGCAATCACAACATCGCTTGGCAACCATTCTAAATCTTCACGAGACACAGCAGGAGACGAGCCTGTTTTGTTTATGCTTGTTGTTATTATCGGTATATCTAAATGCTTAAACATAATTTCGACAAACGGATGTGTTGAAATCCTTATTCCCACTGTTTCTTTTGGGGGAGTTTTTAGTTTGTGTTTAGAAGGCAATATAAATGTCACAGGTCCAGGTAAAAAAAGTTTCATCAACTCTAGTGAATCATCAACAACAGCATAGTCTGATGCCATAGCAATATCAGAGACAAGTATACTAACCGGCAATGTGTGCTGCCGTTCTTTTAATTCATAAATTCTGTTTACAGCATCACTAGACATCGCAGATGCACCAAGTCCCCATAATGTATCAGTCGGATATGCTATCACACCGTTTGTTTTTATTGCTTTTATGCATTGGAAATCTTCAATCATTTTTATTGTTTATCATTAACATCTCAAGTGGTAGTTGTGGGACATACGATGTTGCTGTTTGTATAGTTGCTTCTATTGTTTTTTGAAGTAAATCAGTGTTTAATTTTTCTTTTTCTGATAGTTTGATTAAAAAGTCCTTATCATTTTCTTCGTATTCTTCTATGTGTTTATCTTCGTTTGTCATTTTATATAATAAAGCAGATCTCATCTTGTCTACCACTACACGAGAAAAGAAAACCATATCAGCACCAGAGTCAAAAGCTTTTTTTACACACTCTATCCCAAAAGAAGTATCCCCAGAAGTGAGAGCACTCAAAAATTGATTTACTAATTCCCCACTAGGTATGCCAACTATAGCTGAAACAGTTTCTTCTTTTATTTCTTTTTCTTTTGATAAAGTCAAAACCTGTTGTAAGAGTCCGAGTGCATCTCTAAAAGATCCAGAAGCTGCCATGGCTATAGATGATGCTTCTTCTT
>JABAAZ010000056.1 GCA_014238475.1 Candidatus Paceibacter sp.
ACTATCAAACAAGGTGGCGAAACGATTACAGAAATAATTGCATATGAAAAAAATGTTTCATTTGAAAAAGCAGAACAAATGAAAATGGAATTAGGACTGGGGATAGAACCAGAGGAAACAACAAAAGCAATAAAAAATGTTTTGATAGAAATTTTTACAGAAGCAAACTATGTTATATCTAATTTTGAAACAAAATACAAAAAAACAATAAGCAATACAATATTTACAGGAGGTGGCAGCACTATGAAAGGACTTGTGTCTATGTCGAGAGAATATATACATACACAAACAGAACTCGCAGATCCGTTTTCTTCATTAAAACACCCAATAGCAATGTCTTCTTCGCTCCGTGAATCTGGCGCAGAATTTACTGTTGCTATTGGAATAGCACTTAGACTACTGGAATACTAATAATACATAGTTTTTTTTGATAGTATAATTAATATAAGATGAAATCTAAGTGGACAACAAATTTTCTAAATGCAAGATTTAAAGGGGGTGCAAATACTGACTCTATGTCAAACATAGATTTAGGTACACCAAAGAAGGAAGATCAACCGACATCAGTTTTTGTTTTCTTGTCTGCTATTATTTTGATTATTTTTATAGTATTAACCGGAGTGTCTGTTGCTGCTTCTAATTTGTTTGACAAGCAAATTAACGAATTAACAAAAATATTGGAACAAAAAGAAACTGTGTTTCAACCAACATTAATTAAATCTATAAATGATTTCTCAAAACAAGTTGAGGGAATAAAAAAATTGCAAACTAAACAGTCAAATATTTTACCCATTTTTACAACTACTTTTTCTTTAGCTACTCCATCAACTCAATATACAAAATTGTCACTAAATAGAATAGACGTTGATTTGTATTCTGTGTCTATATTTGCAACAACACAATCTCTTCCAGGATATTTGCAACAACTTAGAGGTTTTCAAAAAGTAGATGCACTAGAAAACCAAAAAATTTCTTCTGTTAGAATAGGTGAAAATCAGACCGTATCATTTTCTATGAATGGGCAAATTTCACCAAATTCTTTAACAAAGAATAACTCTAATTTTTCTTCAAAAAATGAAAATGTTGATATTTTAAATATAGAAGATATTGACCAAACAAGAGATAGCATAATAGAGGGTGGGTCATTAGGTAAAGAAAAAAAATAATATGAAAAGTTCACAAATCATCTCTGGAGGTTTAATAATAGTGTCATCATTTTTGATGTACTATTTTATTTTACCAAACATACAAACAATTAAATTAAAAAATGAAAACATTCAAAAGTTAAATAGATTTATTGAAGATGCAAAGAGTATTCAAGCAAGAAGAGATGATTTAAAGGATCAGCATAATCAAATAAGTGAAAAAACATTGAAGTATATAAAAGATATTTTACCGGTATTTTCAGACAGCACATTAGCACAAGGATTAATTGATCTATCATCAATTGCAAAAAACAGTGGTTTAAATAAGACAGATACATTGATTTCCATATCTGGTGAACAAGGGATTCAATCAAATATATCAGCAGATATAAAAGAAACAACTATTACAGTCTCTGCTAATACATCTGTAGACACTTTATATAATTTTATACAACAATTAAATATTTGGAGTAGATTAATTGTAATTGAGTCTGTAGAAATAAATTCATTAAAAGACTCAATAGATGTAAGGATTATTATTAAAATTAAAATGTTATTTACTTAATATGAAAAAAACCTCACAAAAATTTGCAAAATCACAAGCATTCATTAAGTTTATTGTTTTTGTTGCTCTTGTGTTTTATATAGGTTCATTTTTTACACGTGAATCACAAGAGTTGAATAATATTGAAGTACTCAATAATCCTTTATTTGCAGAATTTGATAGTCTTTTGAAAAATACAAACATTGATTTGGAGTTTGTTCAGTCTATAAGACAAAAAAATGACTCAATCCAAT
>JABAAZ010000057.1 GCA_014238475.1 Candidatus Paceibacter sp.
AATTTATAACTGTTTCTTGCAAAAGATGCGGTCACACAGAATTGTATTCAAAAGAAAATGCAAAAAGCATAGAAAACATTTTTGATTTTTTTACTAATTAGTGCCAGTCCCCCACCTTTTTACATAACTCGTTTTGGTTTTTAAGTTTTAATAACCCGGGTCCACAGACTACTTTTTTGTTTTCGTGAAAATGAAAACTTTTTGCTTTTTAATATGAAGCCTCACAACTATTTTGTTTTATAGAGGGTTTTTATCTTTGGAAGGATCTGTTGTTGTTTTTATTTTCAAAGATAGGTTGTTGTTAATGTCTACAACTTGCTTTTTTAATTTCTTCAGAAATAAAACACCTTCTGGAAAAGAAAATGAGAGTTTAGTGTACATTTGTTTTTGTATTTTTGCCCTATATGTTATCTATGAAACATTTTAATACTGCCTTTGTCTGAAAATAAATGTTTCACGTGAAAAGTTTTTTATGACTTTTACACATAAATATTATTATATGTTTAAAAACTCAGAAAAAAATGTTTAAAATATAGATAAAATAGTTAATAACATGGGTATATTGAATAAATTAATAGGTAATACAGGTGAATCTTATGTTGAAAAAAAGTTAAAAAAAGACGGTTTTCACGTGAAACATAGAAACTACAAAACCAAACAATTTGAAATAGATATAATAGCTGAAAAAAACAATATAACCTATATATTTGAGGTTAAAACCATATATACTGATGAAAAATTTAAAGATTCTGTTTTGACAGCTGGAGAATTAGTGGATAAAAAAAAGCAAAGAAAACTATTTACTTTTAGTGATATTTATATGAATGAAAACAACATAGATGATTTAAAAATATATGTTGTTTATGTTTTGTTACTTAAGAAACACAAGGAACCTTATTCTATTGAATTTATACCTCTTTAATGTGTATACTTATATTAATCGGGAAGTGGTGTAACGGCTAACATGCTCGTTTTGGGTACGAGTGACTCCGGGTTCGAATCCCGGCTTCCCGACAGACAAATTTTTTTTGATATAATATATGTAATCACTTTTGAATAGTTTCTTCTGTGATTTATTAATTTATTAATCTAATATAATTTTATATGGTTGACATGAATGAAGGAGAAATGGAAAACAACAACATGGATGGTATGGAGACAGAGATGAACAAGGAAGGTATGAGCAACGACATGAATGATTCTGGAGAAGAGATGAACAATGATGATATGGGGACAGAGATGAACAACGATGAAAAGAAAGAGGGTGAAGATATGGGCAGCGACGAACAATAAACAAATTTCAGAACTGTATCAAGTAAAGGTGTCTTTTGACACCTTTGTTTGTTGTATAATTGTATTGTTGGTTATTAAAGCGGGTATAGTTTAGTGGTAGAATATGGCCTTGCCAAGGCTAAGACGAGAGTTCGATTCTCTCTACCCGCACCAAGATCCATAAAGAGCCAGTATGTTTTATAATATAAAAAGGCACCTGTAGCTCAATTGGATAGAGCGCTTGGCTTCGAACCAAGAGGTTGCGGGTTCAAATCCTGCCAGGTGTAGTAAAAAAATAAAAATGAATAAAATAATTTTACCTGAAACAATTTCCAGGATTGCAAAAACTTTAAAAGAAAATGGGTACAGTGCATACCTTGTTGGTGGTTGTGTTCGTGATTTACTTGTTAGCGTGAGTCCAAAAGATTGGGATTTTACTACCGACGCAACGCCCGAGGAAATAGAGAAGTGCTTTGAAAACACTTTTACTAACAATCCTTACGGGACAGTCACTGTAGTAAATCAAAATGAAGAAAAATCACTGCAAGGAGTTGAGATAACACCATACAGAAGCGAAGGGGAATATTTAGATGGCAGGAGACCAGAATCTGTTAAGTTTGTTAAAACACTAAAAGAAGACTTGTCTCGCCGTGATTTTACTATAAATGC
>JABAAZ010000058.1 GCA_014238475.1 Candidatus Paceibacter sp.
AAAATCAAAGAACAGATTAACTAAATAAAGTTTAATTATTGTTAATTATTACATTATATCACTTTATATAAAATGTTTTAATTTTTGTGATAATATAATAGTGTATGGTACTTTTACCATGATTCTTTACATACAGCTAACTATTATTATGAAAAAAATCATAAAAATTCTATTTTTGATGCTTTTGCTACTAAGCTTTAGCTCAACTATTGTTTTTGCTAAAGATTGCCCGAAAGGTTTAGGTTTTGTAGAAGTCCAAAATCTAAAATTAACCTGCTTCTATCAAGAGTTTGATGAGGATGGGAATTTAGCAGTTTTTGGAAATTTTGTAGATGGAGTTAAAAGGAGAGTATGGAAATGGACAGAGTTCTATTTCAAAAATCCTAATTGGAAACAAAATGAACATTACTCTAATGTTAGAGATGATGTCGAATATATAGACAAATTAGTTGACGTAGAGTACTACATCGACAAAAATGGTAGAAATATATTGCTAGATAATTTTTAATATTAAAAATCATGATAAAAGAAAACGATTGCAATTTCTTTTTGTGTCTATTTTTTAGTATATGTGCAGTTATCT
This sequence comes from Candidatus Paceibacter sp., assembly GCA_014238475.1. GTDB lineage: Bacteria > Patescibacteriota > Minisyncoccia > Phycocordibacterales > JABAAK01 > JABAAK01. The sequence continues at coordinate 584 of JABAAZ010000058.1, forward strand.
GCACACTGGTAATGATACCAGTGTGCGTTATCGCATATAGGCACATAGGACCACTTGTTGCTGTTATTCCAATAGTGCCGCTGGCACTGTTTATAATAGCAGAGTTCTTTTTCGAAAGAGATTATAATGGTGAGATAAGTGGATGGTCTATAATCACATTTATGATATTCTCGCTGATGTCAGCGATGGTATCGGGTCTATATTTAGACTTTGGAGCACCGTGACTTCCCGCACTTTGTTGTATCTATTTTGATATTACAATAAAGTGTGGGTAGTTTTTTTATAACTACCTTTTTTTTATGATAAATACTGTTCTCCTGATTGGTTGTTCTGCTGTTGGTGTGATTTTGTATTAAAAAACCCCTACAGCAATCTGGTCGGGGGTTTTTTTAAAGAGGTTGTTTAGAATTCCTTCACAAAACGAGTTCCTTTAAGATTTTTTACAACCTTTTGTTTTTCACGCTTTATCCTGTTTTTTACCAACTTCTTATCTCCCTCGCGTGCTTCAGACATAAGATCTTTATACATCAGATTCACTAACGAATAGATGATAAGGATCCTAATCACTCTGTTCCTTTCATGGTCTATAAAACCATACGTTTTAGTTAACACTAAAGATTGTATTTTGTGCCAATAGAAGGCTGTGCCTCCTGGGTAACTTGAATACAAAGTGTGTTTTTGAGCCAAATATTCCACAAAAAAAAGTTTTTTATAAACTTTAATTGTTGTAATTGTATATACAATCACAATAATTAGGATACAGGAAAGAGTAGAAAAAAGTAAATAAAGCATAATGTTTTTTTTAAAACTTAGTTTTGCTACCTTGCTGCTATAAGATATCACACAACAAAAAAATAAAGAGCAAGTTAACAAAATAAAGTTTTATTTAGTTAATAGATAAATATAGTAGCACTTCTGTATGAAAATGTCAAGTGTTTTTATGATAAATGCTTTGTTCTGGCGATGAGCTACTCTCCCGGCAAAGCCAGTACCATCACCCCTGAAGAACTTAACTTCCGTGTTCGGAATGAGAACGGGTGTACCCCCTTCGGTGAATCACCAGAACAAAATATTTATCAAACAAATAATACAAACACACTGGCAATTATATGACAGTCGCTAAAAATGCTTAAATGGATTTTAACTTTCTAATAAAGAAATCGACATATTAGTACTCCTCTGCTGAACACTTTACAGTGCTTACACATAGAGCCTATCAACCTGATCATCTCTCAGATGTCTCAAACGATACCTAATCTTAAGGTGGGCTTCCCACTTAGATGCTTTCAGCGGTT
>JABAAZ010000059.1 GCA_014238475.1 Candidatus Paceibacter sp.
CCTCTAACTCAAAATATGTGTTTAAGTTTTCCATACATATATTATATATAAAAACCAACTGTTTGTTAGACAGCTGGAATTTCAATCTCCAACACAATTACACCCAGTTTTTCTTTTTCTGCAGGGTATATCTTTTGTAGCAAAGACAACACTTCTTTTTCAGAGGAAAGATCTGGCGCAATTTGTTTCCAGGATTCATGTTTTAACATGGTTGCAAAAGAAGTGTAAATTCTTTTTTCCTTTATTAGAACTTTGAGCTTTTTATTCTCGGTGAATAAATTTATATAATCACCAGATTGAATCTTTTTAATAGATGTATATCCAACCCTGATTTCTAAATTTTTTTTGCCAAGTTTGATTAACTCATAAAATCGATGTTTTAATCTCAAAGATTTAAATGTTTTTACACCCAAATCAATGCTCCACTGTTGAGTTATTACACTTGTCCGATATGCTGATGGTAACAATGCATTCAAAGTCCAACCAAATTTCTGAAAAGAAACCACCTGGTTCGCCGTTGGGTTAATGTGCACATACAATTTATGACCAAAAGGTGATAATTGTCCAGGCAAATCAATCAACATGGCGTTGAAAGCAAGTATATTAGATGCCACAAAAGGCATAAGTTTAATTGGATTACCTTTTTTATGAGTAATACCAGAGACACCTACAACGTTATCTTTGTTATCTATTGCTACAAATATTAATTTATATTTAGTATTTATATCACTATCCTTTCTTCTAGAATAACCATTGAAAAGTCTGTCGACCCACTTATTATCAACCCCATCAAACGAATCTTTTAAATTACAAAGCAGCAAAGTTCTTACTTGAGACATTATTTTTAAATTATTTTCATCAAGAGGGACTATAGAAATACTTGTATCTTTGTTGTCAAAAACATTTTCTTTCTCATCTAAAGGTTTATATAACATGCTTTCTGTGATTCCGATTTTATAATGATTATCAGATCTGCCAGCATCCACAAACCCATTTCTCTTAAGAAAACTATATGCAATTTGATTTTGCACAGATACTGTGCAAAATAATTGTCTTGCTTTTTGTTTTTTAGCGTAGCATTCCGCATATTTCAAAAGCAATGAACCAGCTTTATGTATTGATTTTCGATATTTTTTATCAATAATCAAAGGACTAATTTTGTAAGTAGACTGTCTTTTACCTACTAAGTGCAACATGCCAGCTCTCTCTCCATCTAATTCAAGAATAAACATTTTTTGTTCGAAAGAAAAGAAACCCATTTTGTCGATTCCTCCACTTATATGAGCATCAAATATTCGTTTAGCATGTTTTAAATGATTTCCTCCATAAAAACTATTTAATGTTTTGTTCATTAAATCAGAAACCCACTCAAAATCATCTTTAACAGCTAGTCTTATGTTTACTTTTTTCATATAATTTTATTTTTTCATTCTTAATAATATTATATATAATTTATATAAAATAAAATTACAAACCATATTTTAAAAAAGTGAGAAGAGGTTTATTTTTGAGAAATATTTTTATCTAAAAAATGAGCAACTTCTTCTAGTTTAGTTTTTTCTGTCTCATAATAAAATGTTGTAATGCCAACTGAAAGTGCGCTCTTCACAGCTTCTTCTGCGTGTTCAAAATACACCACATCTTCTATTGATAAATTGTTTTTTTCAAGAAAGATTTGCCAATATGTAGGGTCAGTTTTGGGTGGATTTTTCTGTAATGAAAATACAGGGTATGGAACCTTATCCAGTCCAAAACCTGATAACTTGTCATCTGGCGCATTAGTTACAATAATTTTTGGATTTTCATATCTTTC
>JABAAZ010000005.1 GCA_014238475.1 Candidatus Paceibacter sp.
AATGGATCTCTTTGACCATAAGATCTTAGGCCAATAACTTGTCTCAGTTGTTCAAGATATTGAATATGTGACTTCCAGTTTAAATCTATACACTGAAGAAAAATTCTTTTTTCAACTTCTTTTGCTTTTTCCTTATCCTTTTCTATTTTTTCTCTTAGAGGGGATAAAATTTTTTCATCTATTTCAGATATAATGGCCTCCGCCTCATCATCTTTTAGGTGCCCTTCTTCTATTAAAAAAGATATCATTTCTTTTTTAGTTAAACCTCCTAAAAAGCCAAGCAGGATTCTGTTTTCAAAACGAACGGTTTTGTTCACTGGTATCATGTGTGATTTTGCTATTTCTGAAATTTTAGAGAAAACTGATTCATCTGTGAGTATAGATAGAGCATTTGGAGATATCCCATTAACTCTTTCTGAAATTTCTAGTATTATGTTTTCGTTTTCCATATTTATTCTGGTTTATTTCTTTTATCTTTTCGGTTTTGCAATTGGTCTTTTAAAAATTTTTTACCACCACCATAACTTTTCTTTGTGTAATCAACGCCTTTCTTTGCCAGTCGTCCACTTTCTTTATGCATGTCTGTTAAAGCATTGTAAGATTTCTCTTGTAGTTGTTTAGTTACTTCACCTATAGCTTCTGTTGTCTCATTTACATGTCTATGAAGTCCGACACCTACTTCTGTTATTCTACCCTGTCCTTTACTGTATAGAGCTTTAACACCTCTCAACAGACTTGTGCTTATGCTGGTGCTGTTTTCTGTTATCTTTCTAATTTCTAGTTTTCTATCTTCTCTTACTCTTTCCTCCCTTGCTCTATCCTCTGTGTCTCTGTGTATCCCTTTTTCCACTGTGTCTTTGTCTCTGTCTATACGTCTTCCTTTGTCTGTTGGTTTATTAAATGTATGTAAAGTTTGGTGAGGATTGTCCTGAAGAAGTTTGTGTTTTTTTGCATTAGAGTCAGCAAAAATTATTCCAGATTGTGCTTCTTCTGTATGTTCCTTAATTTTCTTTCCGAGCATTGTGTTCTTCGTTGTCTGTTCTTTGATTTTTTCATCGTTGTCAACAATTTTACTATGTATTGCAGCTCTCTGTTCTTTTTTTAGTTTTTTCTTGTTTTTTGGGCTTAACTGTTTTTTGAGGCCGATGTTGCTCTCTTCCCATATTGTTATTTGTCGTTCCCCTTCTTTTTTACTTTTTGTGTTTTTTTCTATACCATCTCCTTTTTTTACAAGACCTGCATAAGATTCTTTTAATCTCTCTGGAACCTCTAAGTTAAGTGCTTTGTATGCACCATAGGTTGTTTCTTTTGCTAATCTAAAATTTTTAGGTTTTGTAGGATCTTTTCTCACAGCGTTTTCACTCTCTCTTATGTCGTGTTTAAATCTAGCTATACTGCCCTTTGGCGTGAAACCTGTTTTCCAAAACTTTTGTCTGTCTTTTTTCCTGTTAATGTGTCTTAGAGCTGCTTGTGAAGCAATTCTGCCACCAGACACTTTATTTAGTCTGTGCCCCAAACGATCTCGAGTTAACTTAAGCACACCTAAGGCAGTCCCACCGACAAGCCCAGCAACACCAAGTTTTTTGACCGTGTTCAGGCTTTTATTTTTTACACCTTTAATAAATCCTCCAACATCACCAGAAACATTGTTTGCTATTTCCATAGATTTTAAAAACATAACAACCATAAGAATCAAACCTACGGCACCCTGATCTATCAGTTTTGCACCACCAACAAGAGACAAGTTGTTTCTGAACGCAGAGTATATTGATATTGTGATCCAAAGACCACCTAAAAACACTGGAGTAAAAAATGTATATCCCCAAAGGTTAGACCACCAAGCATTTTTAATAACCTCCAGAATATTGGATTTTATACCTGTTTTTGTAATCATGTATGCGACAAGTCCGAGAGGAGAAATGATATACAAAAAGACAACACCTATACCAACATAAAACAAAGACAAAGCAGCATACAAAAAAGCAACAATAAGAATTATATTTAAAACAAAAGAAATCAGCCCAATAATAAATCTTTTTCTTTCTGTTTGGTTTTTACTATCAAACTCACTTGTTGCTGCTTGTTCATTAAACGGCGGGAAAACTGCAGTGCCACTGTTAATGTTTCTTCCTCCTAAAATACTATTGAGCGAGGATCGATTTGCCCCTTCAAATGTAACCTTTTTGAATGCTTCAATGTCTGTTTTGCTATATCTTCCTTTTTTTGTTTTTGCGAGTTTTTCATAATACTCATTTGCTCTTTTTTTGTGATCGCTTTTTGCTGCCTCTAGTGTTTTAAACAACTCTGATTCATATAGTGATTCATCAAGTGAGGTGATTGACACAGCTGCTGATATACACTTTGCAACACCTTTTTTACAAGATGTCCCAGTTTTGTCTTTTTTTAAAGAGATTATTAAACCCTCTGATTTAGTCAAAAAACCTTTTGAGATAACAGTACCAGAGGTGTATACAAGAGTGGTTATAACTCCACTAAAGTTTATTAGCAAAGCCGCACCAAGGACCCACACCACAGATTTTTTTGTGATCTGTCCAAATATACCGCTTATAAGAGACACAGCAATGATCCCTAAAAAAAGTATAACAAGCAGGTTTCCGATGTCTCGAACACTTGACCATACCTGATACACAGCTTCACCATTCAATATTTCTTTTCGTACAAAAGAGGTTGCAAAATTTATAGAATAGTCCAGTATACTAGCTGACATATTAAGTATAAAGCCAGAGATCGCTCTTAAAAGATGGATAAAAAAACTAAGTGCCCTAAATAACCATCTAACAAATTTTCCGTCTTCGGTTTCCTCTTCCAGCCCAAACGCAACACTTGATTCGTCTCTGAACAAATCAATTACAGAAGGAATAAGAAAAACAAATGTAAGTAAATTGGTTGATGTAAACCAAAGTATGTTGCTGAAATATTTTTTATAACTTATTTTTTGCATATAGATTATATAGAATCAAACACAGAAGTAAGTGTTATGTCGTCCACTTTGTTTTTTAATGCCTTTTGTACATTGTTTAGTTTTTTCTGTGTAAAGACACTTTTTTCTGTATCACCTTGTATGCTTATACCAAGCAACCTGTTTTCTTCTACAAACTTCTTTAATATATAAGCATGGTCCCTGTGGTAACCATTTTCAGAATAATATTTGCCATAAGGATTTGAAATACCTTCTCCTTCTGATGGGAATTCTTCTTTTTCTTTGACTGAGGTTATTTGTGATTTATATGTATAACTGTTTAACATTGCATCGGCATACACAGAAAAAAGTCTAGGTACAGCATTTATCAGATAGGTATTAAAGTTTTCTATATCATTACCTAACCCTCCTTTTTTTATCAAGTTAGATAAATGACCAGCGGCACAGTCTGTCGGTATGTATTGGCTTGTCCCTATGGTTTGACCAGTAAAAAGACTGATTTCGCTCACATCTATAGCGCTGTCCGGATAAAAATTACAGAAATCTCTGTCGTCTGAATAATCATCAAATATATCTATGTTTTCACCAGTTTTAAAAGTGTTGTCAACTATACCAGATCCTTCTCTAAACAAGTCTTCGTTTGAAAAGAATCTTTCGTTTCTATCTGTGCCGTACAGTGAGTCTTCTTTTATAAAGAGTCTGGTCTTGTTTACACCGTCTTTGTTTTTCAGCCACTCACGGAACTCAATAGATGCTCCAAACTGCTGGGCCGCTGTCCTTTGGTGCTTTAAAACATCAAATGTATCGTCTAAGACTTGGTCAATAGTAGACAGTGAACCTTCTTTTAATAGCAATACAAGGTTTGCGTTTGCTTTTGATATTTGATATACAAGTTCTTTTGATTGATCATCTTTTTCAGAATCACTTAAAATGCTGTCTGTATTTAAAGACAACAAGGAACTAAAAGCAGTAGAAATGTTATTGTGATTTTCTTTTGTATGGTGTGCTGTGTGGCCGACTAATCCGTCTGTACTTATATCAAAATCTCCATCCACACTGTTTATCAAAAGCCGCAAAGTGTTAGATTTGTTTTCAAAATTAATTTTATTTAAACCACTAAAACTATATAATCCGTTAGAAATGTTTTTTGTGACAGTTGGGTTTTCAAAACACCAACTATCAAGTTGATCAAAGTATTTGCCATCAATCTTTGCTCTAAATACATAAGAAGATGCTTTTTGTGCCGCTAATTCTTCCCCAGTTGGACATCGCTGAGCATATTGGGTTGGTGCACCGAGCGGGTTAGATAGACCAGGTATAGTGGGGGTGAAGGGTTTAAAAGGAGTTTTAAGAGCATCTCCAATGTCTGAAGCAGCATCTGAGATAGGGTCTGTAATATCTGAAAATGACAAAGCAAGAAGGGTTGCATTTCCAAATAATCCATCTTTGTCCGTTGTTTCGCAAAATAGCTTGTCATCATCTGATGGGTCAGCTATGCCGTCTGCATATAATCCTAAAAAGATACACTGACGAGAATCAAGTGTCAAAAAATATGACTGGAACAGTCTTGCCACGCTCTCTTGCAAGTCAAACAACTGAATCAGCGTAGAGAATTCTCGTGCACCAAGGTTTTGTTGCCATAATGCTTTCAAGCTTGAGTTGTATGCCTCAAGTACTCTTTGTGCTGGATCTTGAGATACATAAGAATAAGGGTCGTCCTCCTCATCTGAATCGTCTGGCACAACACCCTCTTTCTCTCTTATGTATTTTCGCAAAGCACCGACCAGTGTTGCACCAACGGCTTTACCTAGAAGGTCTCTTAATTCCTCTTTGCTTATCAGCTCAGTAAAAGCTGCGTTTTCTGCAGTGTCCTCAAGTTTTTTAAGTTCATCAGGATTTGTTGTTATACCACATTTACTAAAAGCCTCTGCTGTAGATACGACACTGCCATTTGTGGTCCCAAACTCCTTGTAATCTGCTCCTCTATATTTTGCTTCTGCTGCAGCTCTTTTGTTTTCGTCAAGAGATTCTCTGTTATTATCAACTACCGTGCCCTCGTTGTTTATTTGACGGTTTCTTTTTCTGATAAGATCCTTAACACAGTCCTTGTCTTTTGCTTTAGGGATCCTTTTACTGTCTTCTGATTTGCTTATAAAACTTGTACTAGCTTCAACAGCCGCTTGCTTTGCTTGTTCTAACAGATCGATTTGTATACCAAGTGAGTATTTACCAGGGTTTGCCAACTGGTCTTCCCATTGATCTACTGTTTTTTCATATTCTCTAGAGGTGTTTGATACAAATTTAAATGGTGAACAGCTTATACGGGCTACATCAACGCTTGGGGTAGCTAAATATAGAAACAAGCCTGGAAAAGCTATTCCACAACCACCAAATACATCGGTTGTAACATTGGAGAAGTAGGCATCTGCTGTGTCATCAAGTGCAGCGGTTGTAAAATCCCTTAAGTTACTAATACGAAGAGAGTCGCCGTCAAAGCCGCTGTTTGCATAGTTTATATACTCTTGAAAAATTTTGTTGATTATCTGCTCCCTGACTGCTTCTGTCAAAGGATTTATTATACAAGGATATATTTTGTTTTGAGCATCACTGGATGCTACAGATGTAAAACCAGCTAAATCAAAAAGATATGTAACCCCTTCCACACCAGCACAAAAAGCAATCCCTGAAAGTATACTCACTCCAAGATTGTTTAGCACTTCCTGTTGATCAAGCCCTTCTTCTGCTTCAAACTCAAACCCAGCAAATAGCTCAGCACTATCTTCTGTCTTGGTGTCATCTGTAGTGGTGTTACTATTTTCATCCGTGCTTCTTGTAGACAAATTAGGAAGGAGTCCGCCTGCCGTGGTATTTATAATGTTTTCTTTACAAAAATCTTCAATCTCTTGTGAAACAGTACCGGCAATAGAAAAGTAGTTTATACACTCTTGGTCACCTTTTTGAATTATGACATCATAGTTGTTTCCTTTTTCGTTGTATATACCAAAACCAAATCTTCTTAAAACAGGATCTTTTTTGTCATCTCCACTTCCTGGACCTTCATCACCGTCACCTTCTCCTTCACCAAAAAGACCTGTGGAAGAGTTTCTTCTTCTGTCAGTTTCTCTTTGTTCTGGAGTTTTGGAATTTGCTAAAATAACAAAACCAACAGAGTCGACTGATTGTGCCATACAGAGGTGAAGTTTTTGATATCCTGTTTCATACAAAGGGTTTGAAACCAAAGAATTTATTTGCTGTGTTATGTCGTCAACACTAATCTCTTCTGCATCCCGTTTTCTTTGTTCTTTGGTATTAAGGACAGGAGGACCGTCTTCTTCCTCGTCTGTGTCATCTTCTTCCTCGTTTGTTTGAGGTGAGGTTATAAGTGAAACTTGCGCAAACACAGCTGAGTTATTACAAGAAATAGAGTCTTCTGATATTATTATTTCAGGAGAGTCTTGAGAAAAGGACAAGTCTAAATTGGTGTTTGTTCTTTGTATACATTCAATCAAATCTTCTGAAACCACTGTGGTTGGATTTTTTATGTCGGATGATTTACCAAGAAAACAACTCAAATATTCAAGCGATATTTCTTGTGCTTTTGCTGTAGCTGTAGCCTCTGATTCTGTTATTTGGACCAAGCTATCTGGCGCTCCAGTGACATTTACTCCTTGTGAAGACAAAGACTGTGCTGTATAGGAAAACACAAAAACAAACATAAAAAGATATAGTAACGCTTTTGTTTTTACAACTGATATTTTGTTTATTGGGGAATTTCTCATAATATAATTATACCACATTTAGTTTTCTTTTTCCAATACTTCAAAAATAGCGTGTAAATAATAAGATAACCAGCTTATGGACTGTGGACTTATTGCCTCATCGGAGGTGTTTCTCAAGTCCCCAGTAACAGCTGATACGATCTGTAGCAATACATTTGAGCTTTTTGTGTCTGCGTACTGGAGAAGCGGTACACATATCCCAAACAGCCTGTTGACAAGGTTTGAATACAAATCTATCAAATCAGTAGGAACTTCGTTGGGAAGATTGTTTATAAGGTGTATGCAAGCAGATTCAAGTCTTGCTAACGATGCAAAGCTAGTTGAGTTTTCTGATACAGCATCACGAAGAGTTACTGAAAAGTTTGTTTGCGGGTCTAACAAAGGAGAGAGTGCATAAAGAAGCTGGTTCTTAAACAATCCTCTATCTAGTATTGCTGACGGGCGAAGAGATATGTTGACTGTCGGAATGCTTTCGTCTAGTTCTTTTAATATGGTGTCAGAAATAACTTGTGCCAACTCTTCACTTCCTTCTGGTGTTATCGCACCACCTTGAGAGTCTATTGTTGATGCTATCTCTGCACCTAAAAATCTCCTTTCTTGACGCAATGCTATTTGGTTTGGTTTGATGTGTCTGTTTGTTTCACTAGTGCCTATTAACCTTTCTAACCAATCCGGGGTACCGTCGTTATCAGTGTCTTTGTTTTCTGATATTATTAAGGATCTATTATCTTTTTTACTCTCAAATCTTTTATAAACCGCAGTAAAAACAAAGGATGAAAACACAAGTATCACAACAAAGACAAAAAGAACAAGCTTGTGTAATATAATATAATTATAAAATTTGCTAAATATTTTGAATATATTCATTTATGCTATATAATACCATATATGGGTAAAAAATACATATTTATAACAGCTGTTTTTATGTTTTTTGTATTTTCACATTTTACATTTGACCAAAAAGCAAATGCGTTTTTCTTCGGCTTAAGTTTTGGAGGAAGGGTTACACTTACATACTATTGCCTAAATGGTGTTATTTTTTGGTCACACCTACCTGTTACACAGTCTTTGATACCTTATTTTGCACCTTACATTCAACTCAAACCTATACATCCCTTTATACCACCAATAATAAGTAACAACATAAAAGGAAAAGCTGCGCCAATACCATTGCCACTGTGTGCAGTTCCTTACCCACCGTTTCTTTTACCTCTCCCTGTTTTTCCAGTGCTCTTTTTCTCACAAAGTAAATAAGCACCTTTTTCTTTTATAAGCTTTTCCCAAGCTAATATATCAACATCTTCAGCTCTTTTGTCTTTTGATATACCAACAGATACAAGTAGATCGCAAGTTTCTTTGTCCAAAAGAGAAGATATTTTTTTTCTTTTTGCAGAAAAAGCTTTTTTAATAATTTGAAAAAAATGTTTTTCAAATATTTTCTCTTGATCTTTTATGTCTTTTATATACAGTATGGCAGAGTCAACTTTTGGCTGAGGAGAAAAAACGTTTTTCTTAACAGTGCATATGTACAAAGGAGAACCAAAAAATTTGACAGACAAAGATAAGATAGATTCTTTTTTACTTTTTGCTATTCGCTCTGCAACTTCTTTTTGCACAAGAAGTGTCATGGAGGTTGGTTTTTTTTCTTTTGACAGAAAATCTTTTATTATACTCCCTGTGATGTAGTATGGTATGTTTGCTACTACTTTATATTTTTTATCCTCCCCAAAAGACTTTGTAAGATTAAAGTCTCTGATGTCAGATAAAAATAAAACCAGTTTCTTTTTTTTAATTTCATTTTCAAATTTTTTTTCTAGATACCCATAAAAATTTTTGTCTTTTTCTACACAAACTACTTTTTTGTATTCTTCTAAAAGTTTTTCAGTTAATGCACCTCGACCAGGTCCGATCTCTAAAACAAAGTCGCATTTATTATTATCAAGCAGTGATGTGTCTACTATTTTGTCTACTATTTTTTTTGAAACGAGTAAGTGTTGTCCTAAGTGTTTTCCCATAAGGTCTTATATATAATGATTATATACACCTTTTTGTCTTTGTTGTAATGTCGAAAATTGTATTGTATAATACATACAAGTTAATATATTTTTATTACATGCATAATCAAAAAAATTCTGGTATCGCTGTGTTTTATTCTAAACAAAATCTAAAAAAGGTTATATCTGTCTTTGTCCTCTTTGTCCTTGTGTTTGTTTTGTATACAACATTTGCTTTTGACATCTATGGTAAGAAAAATCGTCCTTCAGACGATGTTTTTTTAAACTCACAAACAATTAAGATTCCGTCTTACTAGACTCTTCTGATTCTTCTTCGACATGCGCACGACTTACTGCAGATGCCATCAAACCTGTTGGAGCAGCTATCATACCTACACCAAGAAGCAAGAAAGCCATTGTAAACAGTCTTCCTCCGAGTGTAATCGGCACAACATCTCCATATCCGACAGTAGTTAAAGTAACTATTGCCCACCAGAAACTATCAAAAATTGTTCCAAACTGCTCAGGCTGGGCTTCGTGTTCAAATTGATATATACCAATAGCAGAAAAATAAAGCAACGATGTTATGGTTGTAACAAAAATTAACAACTCCTCTTTTGCAATTGAAAATGCTCTTTGTACTCTGTTGAGTGCTCTGTTATATCTTGCAAGCTTGATTAACCTAAATATACGCAAGAATCTA
>JABAAZ010000060.1 GCA_014238475.1 Candidatus Paceibacter sp.
CAAATTCAATCATAGAAGAAACTAATCTAGCACTTATTGGAGACCTTGATTCCACTTTTCTATCCTGTCTTGCATAACCAGAATAAGGCATTATTACATTTATACTTTGTGCAGAAGATCTTTTTATTGCATCTATTAGAAGCAATAAATATAAAATATTATGATTTACATCTGGAGACGTAGGCTGAATGATATAAACATCAGCTCCCCTGATGTTTTCTCCTATCTTTACATACAACTCTCCGTCAGCAAAGACTTTGTTTTGCATTGGAACAAGACGTACATTTAGTATTTTTGCAACTTCATCAGATAATTTTTCATTTGCAATTCCTGATATGAGTTTCATATATAGTGATTATACTATATAAAAAAATACAAACAATGTTTGTTTTTAGATATCTATTTCTGCAAATTCTGCGTTTTCCTCTATAAATTTTTTTCTTCCAAATGCATCTGACCCCATAAGAGTGTCAAAGGTTTCTTTTGCTTTTATAACATCATCCATGGTTATTTGTTTTAATGTTCGATTTGATGGATCCATAGTTGTTTCCCATAATTCTTCTTTATTCATCTCACCCAATCCCTTATATCTTTGAACATCTATCTTTGGATCATTGTTAAATTTATCAAGAACTTTATCTCTCTGTTTGTCTGTATATGCGTACTCTACTTTTTTGCCACTTTTAATTTTATATAATGGAGGTTGTGCTATGTATACATAACCACCCTCAATAAGTTTTTTAAAGAATTGAAAAAATAATGTTAAAAGTAATGTTGTGATATGAGCACCATCTACATCTGCATCAGTTGCTATTATAATTTTATGATATCTTAATTTTTCTATATTTATATCTTCTTTAATTCCGCAACCAAGAGCAACTGCTATTGATTTCACTTCTTCATTTGCAAAAATTTTATCATCCCTTGATCTCCACACATTTAATATCTTTCCTCTTATTGGAAGTACCGCTTGGGTATCACGAGCACGACCACCTCGTGCAGTTCCACCAGCAGAATCACCCTCAACAATAAAAATCTCAGAAATACTAGGATCTTTTGATTGGCAATCAGTAAGCTTTCCTGGTAATGTAAGTCCTTCTAATACTCCTTTTCTCAAAACACCTTCCTTTGCAGATTTTGCCGCCTTCCTTGCTTTTAATGCGAGTGATATTTTGTTTAATATAGCCTTTGCATCAATCGGATTTTCCTCTAAAAATCCAGTAAATTCTTCTGCAAAACTTTTTTCTACAATCCCCTTTGCTTCTACACTACCTAATTTTGCCTTTGTTTGCCCTTCAAACTGGATTTCAGGCATTGCTATTGTTATCACAGCAGTAATTCCTTCTATTACATCATCACCAGAAAATACCTCTTTTTCTTTTGTTATATTTTTTTCTTTTTCATAAGAATTAATAGTTCGGGTTAATGCTGTTTTGAATCCTGTCACATGTGTACCACCGTTTGGATTATATATACTATTTGCAAATGCAAGTACTGTGGAATTAAAGTCATCTACATACTGTAATGCCACCCCAACATGAACATCTCCAATTGTTTTTGTAAAACTAAAAATATTTGGGTTTGCTGGTTTATTGTTAACATTATAATGTCCTACCAAAGATTTTATACCTCCCTCAAAATAAAAAGTGTTTGATGGTAAGTTTTGTTTTTTCAATTTAACGTATTTTCTTTAATAAATTTTTCTGCAGCTGGTAAAATTAATTGTTTTCTATCTATTTTCATTTTAT
>JABAAZ010000061.1 GCA_014238475.1 Candidatus Paceibacter sp.
TTTTTTCTTACGATAGTAAAAAAAAATTTGAGAGAAATTCTTTGTACGAAATTAAAAAAAGAAAAATAAAGTTTTTGTGTTTAGCAGGCTTTATGAAAATATTATCGAAAAATTTTATAAGAAATTTTATCTCACCGCCACATCGCCCGTCGGCTTTATAAAAGATGGTAAAAACTACAACTACTACGACTCAAAAGAGCTCGAAAGAAAAATGGAAAACTATATAATCAGAAATATCAAAGCACAGATTAGATTCGGAGCGCGAACCGATGTAGCAATAATCTGGGGGTCTGGCAAAAATTTTCAAACCTTTTCAAGACTGAATGAAAAGCACAAATTTTTTGACAAAATCATACCACTCGAGCATCCCAGATACATCATGCAATATCAAAGAAAAAATCTAAACAAATATATAAAAAAATACATCAAAACTCTTGAAAGTTGTGCCTAACTTTTATTTATTAAAAAAACATAAAAAAAACACCCTTGGGGTGCTTTTTGATATTGTTGAATAAGAGAATTTGCCTGAAAAGTTTTTACACTCTCCAGGACTTACTTAGATTGAAAGAAAAAAGACACAGATACAACTTGTGATTCCTTTAAAGAATCTTTCGTTTACAATGTAGTCTTGCAAACAAAGAACAATATTTCTGCTGTAAAGATTTATATACATGATTTTTCTTACGAGCACCTTTGTTGGCACTATCAAGTTTATACATCTGTTTAGCTATTTGACCAAGCTTCTTTTTTATCTCGCCTTTTGATTCTTCAATCAAAATGATTGGTTTAATCATAATAATCTGATTAAGGTAAACTAGATATAAAAGTCAAAAATATACTAAATATATCTAGATTTATATTATGCACTATAAAAATGTTTCTGTCAAGTTTTTTCAGTGGTGGTGGGGTGTAGGGGTGTTGTTTATCCGCTTTTAACAATTTTATAAATGATGGATTTTTTGCCTGATACTAATATCCTGTATTTTTCTTTTATTTTAAATTTTGTTTTGAATTGGTTCTCTATGATATCGTCTATGTCTATATTAATGGAGAGTAGTAATATAATTATTCCGGTTTTTTTTAAAACTCTGTCGAACTCGTGGAACATTTTTATGTAAAAATCATCTAAGCTTTCTATTTTATTAAACTCACCCCACGGCGGATCTGTGATAATTTTATCTACAGTTGCAGACTCAATAAACTCCATATTGAAAGCATCTCCGTTATGCATTTCGATATTCATTTTGTTTCTTTTTATGTTGCTTTTCATGCCGTTGAATATTTGTTTGGCATTTTCAACAGCAATAATTTTTTTGAAAGGGCTGATGGCAGCTCTTTCAATGAGTATTACCCCACTTCCAGCGAACGGGTCTAAAACTATATCGTTTTTTTTGGGTTTTGAAAGGATTGATAGGAGCACAGCCAGTTCTTTTCTGATAGAACCTTTGCTTGTGATTTTTTTTCTTTTTAATTTACTTATTTTTTTAAGTCCAAACAAAGCATTTCCACTTCTTCTGACTATTAACAAAAATTCGATTTTTGGCTTTTTAATATCTAGATATAGATTTTTTAGAGAAGCAATTTTATCCTCTAGTTTTGACAAAAACTCAATCCCTATTGATATCGGGTCGTTTTCAAGAATACACTGCACCTTAAATCCTGTTTTTGTTTTAGGTGCATTCATTTTTAATCTTCGTAATAAGTCAGATTTATTTGATA
>JABAAZ010000062.1 GCA_014238475.1 Candidatus Paceibacter sp.
AAAGTGGTGTAATTGGTGTTTGCATTTTATCTCTTTTTTTAAAGTATATCAAATACACAAAAAAAAATCAATATGTTATACTTTTAGATATGGATTTGGAAGTAATCATAACATATTCTCAAATATCTCTCGCAGTTTTACTTGTATTAATGATTTTGTTACAAAGATCAGAAGCAGGTGTCGGTGGCTTGTTTGGTGGAGGTGATCTTGGGGATATGTCACACTTTAAACGAAGAGGTTATGAAAAAGTTTTTTTCATCGCAACTTTTGTTGTAGCATTTTTGTTTATCGCATCTATGTTTTTACCTAGGATAATATTTTCTTAATTTCTTATATTTGTGATAAACAATCTTTTGATTTAATTTTTACAAAATGAAAGACAAACACATTTCAGATAAATTTATAAAATTTGTATTTCTTTTTTTATTTTTTGTCTCTACTTACATACTGCTTTATCAAATAAGCTCTTTTTTTTTAATTAAAACACCTGTTGCAGGCGGATCTATAACAGAAGGAGTTGTGGGTGTTCCTATTAGTTTTAATCCCCTGTTTGCTTCAAATGAAGCGGAGCAGAATGTGTCTGTGATTATATATGGAGGTTTATTAAAAAAGACTGGTCCAGATACTTTTATCAAAGAACTTGCTTCTAGTTTTGAATCCACAAAAGACCTAGAAAAACATACATTTAAATTAAAAAAGGATTTGGTTTTTCACGATGGCAAAGAGTTATCAGGTTATGATTTTCTTTTCACAGTAGAAAGAAAAAGACAAATTGATGATAATTTTGGGAAAAAATGGGAGGATATAACAATAACAATACCTACCAAAAGACAGATTATAATAGAGAGCAAAAATCCGCTTTCTAAAGAAGAAGTTGTGGAACTCGCTTCAATAAAGATAATACCAAAGCACATTTGGCAGAAAATACCAGTAAACCTTAACGCAAGTTATTCTGGATCAGATTTATATGTTGGAAGTGGTCCATTCTTGTATAAAAATATAAAAGTTACCCAAGAAGGTGTTATAAAAAGTGTTAAGCTTGCTGCATTTGATGAATATACACTTGGGTCCCCATATTTAAGAGAAATTAGCTTTGTATTTTTCAAAAATAAAGAAGATCTTTTGCAATCATTAAAAAATGGTAATATCAATTCCGTTGTGGGGGTGTCACCCCTTGATAGTGTTGAGTTATTGTCTTCTAATCAAAATAAAATAGTAAAGATAGGTACAAACAAAGTCTTTGGGCTTTTTTTTAATCACGGTGATGGTTTTTTATTTTCTGATCAACTCCTTCGGTCAGTTTTTGCAAACATAGATATAAGAAGTGAAATTATTGATGAAGTTTTACTTGGGTATGCAAACCCTATATACGGACCAGATAAATTAATTATATCTGATGAAGAAAAAAAAGATATAAATATAGATACAACAGAACTCAATCAAACACTTAATGATTTTGATTGGGTCATATCTGAAGGTGACTCCATAAGAAAAAAAGGTGATGATAAACTAAATATAATTATAGCTACACCAGATATAGAAGAATTTCAAAAAGCTTTGTTGATTATAGAAAAAAATTGGAAAGAAATAGGTGCATCGGTGATCGAGGCCAAGATACCTGCTCACACAGACTTCCGTGAATACATAAATACAAACAACAGCTTTGATGCCCTGCTTTGGGGATATG
>JABAAZ010000063.1 GCA_014238475.1 Candidatus Paceibacter sp.
TGTCGTATTTTTTAGCATCTTTTTCTTTGTTTGGGTCTTTGTCATAGATACCATCAACATTGTTTTTTGTTATTATCACATAATCGGCTTTAATCTCTAATGCTCTTTCTATGGCACATGTATCAGAAGAGAAAAAAGGAATACCTATTCCACCACCAAACAAAACAACAATTTTTTCTTCCAACTCTTTTATAATCCTACTAGGCACATAAAGTTCGGTTAAATGGTTTACAGCCACAGTCATAGCAGATATAGAAGGAATGTTGTTTTTTATAAAAAAATCTCTTAAAACTAATGCGTTTTGTATTGTTCCTAATATACCTATACAGTCTGCTGTAGTCCTCTCTGTACCAAGTTCATGTATAAAATCAGCACCTCTAAATAAGTTCCCTCCACCACAAACAAGAGCAACTTGATGATTTCTTTTCATAAAGGACTTAACCTGTAAAACTAAAAAATCCAATATTTTTCTATCATATTTTTTACCATCAGTGCCAGACAAAACTTCTCCAGAGATTTTTATAACATAACGCATAATGATTTAATGTTTTTATTTTGGTAAAACTTCTGTTCCTGTATTGAGGTCATCGCCGTGTTTTAGGTCGGTGATAGACATAACTTTCGCCCTAAGGTTGTTATCTCTTAACATTTCTATAGCAGAAAGATCTGCAAAGGCGAGTTTTTTTTCTAATATTTCAGTCGCCGTGATAGATCTGTATTTTTTTGCACCTTTTTCTTTGTTTGGGTCTTTGTCATAGATCCCATCTATCCCGTTTTTGATCATATATATACAATCAGCTTCTATTTCCAAAGCTCTTTGTATTGTTGCAGTATCTGATGTAAAGTACGGGACACCAATTCCGGCACCAAAAATTATAGTCCAACCTCCCCCTAATTTTTTCCTTAGTCGCGTTGGTATATATGATTCTGAAATTTGCGGTATAAAAAAAGGTACGGACATTATAGTTTTTAAACCAGACAGTTCTAAAAAATCTCTTACAACTAAAGAGTTTTGCATTGTTCCGAGTATACCTACATAGTCGGCTGTTGTTCTTTTGATACCTAGCTCTTTAACAAAAGTTGTTCCTCTAAACAAGTTTCCTCCACCAAGCGTCAGTGCGATTTCGTGTCCGTTACTGACTAGGCTTTGAATTTGGTCTACTAAATATAAAATTGTTTCTCTGTCATATCTCTCGTCAGCAGAATCAGCTCCACCGCCCAAAGCTTCTCCAGATATTTTAAGCATTATTCTCATTAATCAAATGATATCAAAATTTGATATTAATGGCAACTTTTAAGAGGGCGGTGTGTTTGTCTCTATAAAAATTATTACAAAAAGACTTGACAAACAAAATTATCTGTGATACATTAATAGTCTAGGACCGAAGTATACATGTTTACTCGACTAGGTATTAGGGGATGTTAATTCAGTGAGGAATCTAATACGCAGGCGGTTTAATCCGTCCAGTACAGAGGAGGTCAACTATAACATGATTGTTGTACCTCCTCACTATACTTTAATTTTTTAAACAACCCTGGGTTGTTTTTGTTATTATATAGGTATGAAAATAGTTTCGTGGAATGTAAATGGAATCCGTGCTGTGTACAACAAAGGTGCCTTGGATGATTTTATACAAAACCACAAACCAGATG
>JABAAZ010000064.1 GCA_014238475.1 Candidatus Paceibacter sp.
AAACCATTCATCAAGTTTATGAAGTTTTTAGATAAACTTGATGCTGATGAGGGTAGATGGAAAGAAATGCTTGGGAAATACACACTCAAAGAGATGCTTTGGTGGACGAAAGCGGATTTCCGTAAACACTGTGGTGTGAAAAACAAAAAAACAAAAGATGGTGGATTTGTTTCTCAAACAGAGACAACAAAAAAAATACTTTCTTATAGAGAGTATTGGCAATCTAAAATCTATTTGCACTTGGAGTCAACACTGGAAACGCACAAACAGTCTATTAAAACTGTTATAAAGCTTATACAAAACAAGCTTGATGATTTAAAAAACAGTAGCAAAGGTAACGGAAAAGATAGTGTCTGCCATGCTGAGACACCGACTTTAAGGAGTATAGCTTCCTTAGAAGATATGACTTCCTTAGAAGAGATTGAGGAGTTTTTCGAAAAAGGAGGAATAGAATTAAAGCCTTTTTTGAATGATTCTGATATTTTAGAAGCATTGTCTCACATCAGCCACGACGATACTATTCTGTGGTTGTTAAAAAACGAAAATATAAATTTGCAGATTATCTGTAAAATACACTCTTCGGAGTTTAAAAGTTATTTTCGTCTTGGATACAAAGCATTAAGGAAGTTCATGAGGTCTTTAGATGAACTTTGCCTTGATGAGAAAAAATGGCAGCAGATTGTAGAACAGCCGGAAATCAATCAAGTTATGTTGTGGAGAATTACTGATTTTCGTAAACACTTTGGTGTTTAGGACATCTAAGTTGTAATTTTAGTTATTTTGTGTACGGTATAACAAAATAATTAAGTTTTTATTTTAACAGTTGAGAGAGAGTAATAGTCCGTACCTATTGCTCTTCACTTTTTGTCTAACTATATCAAAAAAACACCTAAAAGGTGTTTGTTTTTTATTACACAAAGTGGAAAAGTTCACCAAAAGTACTGCTCTATCTCTATATCAACTCTTTTTTAAAATATAAAAAACTTGGAAAAGCATTTTATATACTGTATTCTAAAATTAGAGCCATAAAGAACAAGTTGAATAAGGAAAGTCGATTGTATGTTATACTACATTACGTTGAGGAAAAGTTTTTCCTCAGTTCTTTAAATTAACTTATTAATACTACTATGTTAGTTCTAAATCAGTCATTACAAGAAGAAAACTATACTCTAGAGTATTTTAAATCTCGAGTTAAGTTATATCTGGGATCAATACAGGGAGGGCACAATCATTCTGGTTGGAAAAGCAAAAAACATATATTTAACAAACTTAATGGTTTGGAAAATATAAGTAAGGGAAGGTCTATTGTCTGTCCTAGTAAGATATATTCTTTGATAAGGATGGATTCAAACGATTTTGAGGAGTTTGTAGACCCAAGAAATACAGAATTAAATCGTTTTCTGAATGACAGAGATATCCTGTATGCATTATCTTACTCCTACTACGAGAATACTGTTTCATGGATGTTAAAAAGCAAAAACATAAATTTGCAAATAATTTGCAAAGTTTGCTCTTGGCATCGTGAGGAATATTCTGTATTAGGAGAGAAACCATTCATCAAGTTTATGAAGTTTTTAGATAAACTTGATGCTGATGAGGGTA
>JABAAZ010000065.1 GCA_014238475.1 Candidatus Paceibacter sp.
TTTTTGTTTTTTAGTAAGCATAGAACAAATTAAGTACATCTATGTTCTATAAAAGTTCTTTTAAATTAACAATACAAAAAAAAACAAGTAAAATAGGGCTTTATTTAGCTATAAAACAGAAAAAATAGAATTTTTATTTAACCCAAAATTATTTACCAACTTGTTTATCCTTTTGTTATCCAATTCCTTTTCGGCTCTAGCTAAAATAAAATCAGGGGTTAGTCCAAAGGACAAAAGTTGTCGTACTGCACTTTGCGCAGGTTTGGTTTTCATTTCACCGAGATGTCCTGGTATAGGAAACGGCAAAATAGCACACACAAAAACATCAAATTTCATTTTATTTTTCATACCTCGTATTGCCTCATAAAACAATATATTTTGAAAATCCCCTATCGTTCCACCAATTTCTATAAACTGCACATCAATATCAGAGTCATTTATTGATTTTATAAAGAAATCCTGAATCTCGTTCACTACATGAGGTATTGCCTCCACACACTTTCCATCATATTTTAATGCCCTTTCTTTATTAAAAACTGACTGATATATATATCCGCTTGTTATATAATCATTTTTATTAAAACTTTGATCCAAAAATCTCTCATAATTTCCCATATCTTGATCACACTCAAGTCCATCGTCGAGAACAAAAGTTTCTCCGTGCTCTATTGGATGCATGGTTCCAGCATCTATATTTAAATATGGATCCACTTTCATCAAACCGACTTTATAATCACGATTTTTTATAAGAGATGCCATAATACTCATTGCCACACCTTTGCCAATTCCAGACATCACACCTCCAACGACAAAAATTATTTTTTTGCTTTTCATATTATCTTATTTAAAATCATATTACGTTTTTAAATATTTGGCTGTAGAAAACCAAGCAGATACAACACTTAAAATTATTCCAATGAAAAGAAGGATTATAAACAAAACTGCAGAAAGTAATATATAGTTACTAAACAAATTTTGTATATTAAACAGTGTATTAATAAATGGTGATATATATAAAATTATTGGAAACAAAAACAACATTGCAAAAACAGACGACAAAATAGAAATAATGGATACATTTACCAAAAATGGAGTACGTATATATGAATCTGATGCACCTATAAGCCGCATAACTTCTATTTCTTCTCGACTCAAATATATAATCAAACGCACAGTGTTAAAAATAATCAAAAATGATAAAAATGAAAACAAAAAAACTATAGTTAGTGCAAAAGTTTTTATAGTTTTTACTATACCAATAAGTCTGTCTATAATTTCTTTATTTTTGTATAGATCTATATCATCCACTATCAATGTTGGATGATCCGACCTTCTGTCAAAATCTTCTATGTATCTTGCAACATAATCTAACCTATCAATATCCCAAACAAATATAGAAAATCTAGCTCGCAACGGATTGGTGTCTAATATGTTCAAAGATTCTAATAATTCCTGATCATTTCTATGCCTTTCTTTATACTCTTCAAATGCTTTATCTTGAGATACATAGACAACCTCTCTGACTTGTGACAACTCTTCAACTTTATCTTTTAGTTCTAGAATTAGTGACTCCTCTGTACCAATTTTGAAATATACTGCTG
>JABAAZ010000066.1 GCA_014238475.1 Candidatus Paceibacter sp.
TTCCATTTAATTCATAAAACACAGAATCACTTGATACATGAAATCTTAAGTGTAAGTCTCCAGGAATTCCACCTTCAATTTCTTCGCCCAACCCGCTTTGTCTCACAATCTGCCCATTTCTTATACCATACGGAATGCGTATTTTTATATTTTGATGTTTTTTTGTTTTATACGGGATTCCAACCTCCTTAGTTACCTGCAAGAATGATTCTCTAAATGTAATATTTATATCCATTAGAATATCATTTCCAATTTTTCTTGTTTGTTGTTGAAACAGGTCCCCAAATAAATCCGAGATATCAAAGCCAAAATCAGCTCCAGATGCCTGAGCAGATCCAAAATCAAACCCACTATTACCTACAGTGTCGTATTTATTTCTTTTTTCTTCATTTGATAAAACAGAATATGCTTCACTCAGTTGTTTAAATTTTTTCTCGTCCCCTGTTTTTTTATCTGGATGATACTTGTGTGCCAGGGTTCTAAATGATTTTTTTATCTCCTCCTGTGAAGCATTTTTATCTACTTCTAACACTTTATAATAATCAACCATTTATTATTCTTTTATATCTGCGTCTGTAACATCATCTGCATTCTTATCTTTTGTGTCAGGTTTTTCATCATTTTTTGCAGCTTCATCATTTTTTGTTTTCTGTGCTTGAGAAAGTTTTGATAAAACAGCATTTGCATCTGATGTCTTTTTTTGTATGTCTTCTGCACTATCTTTTTCTTCTATTTTTTTCAAAATTGCAATTTGATCATTAGCTTCCTTTTTTAAATTTTCATCTATTGAATCTCCGAGATTTTTAAGCTCTTTTTCTATTGAATACACTGTATGCTCTGCAAGATTTTTTGCTTCTATGATTTCTCGTTTTTTCTTATCCTCTTCTGCATTTACCTCTGCATCTTTTTTCATTTTTTCTATATCCTCATCAGTTAATTCAGAACTTGCCTCAATTTTAATAGACTGTTCTTTGCCACTGTTTTTATCTTTTGCTTTTACATCTAAAATACCATTTGAATCTATATCAAAAGTAACCTCTATTTGTGGCACACCTCTTGCTGCTTGTGATATTCCATCTAATATGAATCTACCAAGACTTTTGTTATCTTGTGCCATAGATCTTTCACCTTGAACTATGTGTATATCTACAGATGGCTGATTATCTGATGCTGTAGAAAATATTTGAGACGCAGATGTTGGTAGTGTTGTATTTCTGTCTATTATTTTTGTAGACACACCTCCCATTGTTTCAATTCCAAATGATATTGGCACAACATCTAGCAAAAGAATATCTTTTACGTCTCCTTGCAATATACCAGCTTGTACTGCTGCCCCAAGCGCAACAACTTCGTCTGGAT
>JABAAZ010000067.1 GCA_014238475.1 Candidatus Paceibacter sp.
GTGGGTACGAAGTTTCACACACTACAAGTGTAAAGATTAAAGACATAGACGACACATCAGAAATTATCTCAGCAGTATCAGATAAAAAGCCATCCTATGTTTCAAACTTAACGTTCAAAATAGATGAGGAGGAGGAAAAACAATTACAAGATGAGGCTGTTGCTATTGCTATTTTAAATGCAAAAAAAAGAGCAAAGAACATCGCATCAAGTACAAACATAAAACTTGGTAAAATCCAATCTATTTATATAGAGAGAAGTTATAACAGAAACCCACAACCTTTTGCTTTTTCTACAAAAGCTGTAAGTGCTGAGTTTTCTGCGGACATACAAACGTCAGTGGGAGAAAATGATGTTACAGCATCTGTCCAGATAACATACAGATTAAGATAATAATCTTTTACCAGATCAGAACCAAATCTAATTTATTCTTTGTATTTTTCTTTACACTCTGATAGTTTTTCCGTATCACTCCATCCACAATAACCAGTGTCTTGCACTTCACAAGAAACCTGTCTGTAACACTCATACTCTGGTTTAAATTCACAAGTTGTAAATATATCTGCAGCACTTTCTTTATCCAAACAAAGTGTCCCACTACATCCTGCTCTCACACAAGTCACTTCAACCTCTTTTGGCTTTATATCCATAACTGTATTTTTGGACTCTATTTTTGTTTCCTCGTGCGTGTGAGTGACAGGGACTACTTGTGGTAAAGTTGAACATCCATCAGTTCCAACACCACATGATTCGACTATTTTTTCACCTGTTGTGTTTTCACATTTTTGTGAATGTATACAAGCTTTATCGGTTATGCTTTCTATCTGCTGCTGTATTATATTTTCCTGTATTGAGTTAGTTAAGATAAATTTATCAAGGTCTTTTGGGATATATGATGAATAATTTTTTTTGTATTTTTTACCATTTACAAAAAGTTTAAGACCATCCTCTCTGCATACATTCATTTCTTTTGTTTGTATATACAAACAATCTTCTTCTAGAGAAAACTCAAGTGAAGAGAAGAAATCTCCTATGGATTGGTATTTTGCATGTATGTGTAAGACTTCATCTTGATTGTCGTGCAGGTGTTGGAACTGGTGTCTGGCGACCTGATCTGTTGATTGATACAAGTCATCATTAAAAGTTATTTTTTCTTCATCTGCTAATTTAATTAATAAATCATTTCTTTTATACATGGGAAAACCTTCAAATAGAACTATTGAAGCTTTTGATGCTAAAGCACTTACTAACCAATTCCACA
>JABAAZ010000068.1 GCA_014238475.1 Candidatus Paceibacter sp.
TACTGGAAAGAGCGTGATGATAAAAGGATGGGTAGAGACTGCAAGGGATCAGGGAAAACTAATGTTTCTAGATTTTAAAGACATGACTGGTGTAGTGCAGGGTGTGATATTACCAAAAAACACAACAATCAAAGATAAAGAAAATCTCCGAGAAGGTGTTGCTGTTGTTGTGGAGGGTGTGGTCAATGCTCGACCCGAAAAAAACGTCAAAAAAGGCATTGTAAATGGAGATATAGAGCTTGAGATACTTGATATATTGATATTAAATACTTGTGATCCTATGCCGATGCCAGTTGATGGTGATACAAGGGAAGTAAATGAAACAACCAGACTACAGTACAGATGGCTTGATATGAGATCAGAGCGAATGCAAAAAAATATTAAAAACAGATTTAAGGTGCAAAAGTTTATGAGGGATTTTCTTATTAAAGAAAACTTTATAGAGATAGAGACTCCGATACTTTCTGCGCCGACACCAGAGGGTGCTCGTTCATATGTTGTCCCAAGTAGAATCAAAAAAGGAAAGTTTTATTCACTCCCACAATCCCCACAGCAATACAAACAAATGTTAATGGTCGCACAGTTTGAAAAGTATTTTCAGTTTGCTCGTTGTATGCGAGACGAGGATTCTAGGGGAGATAGACAGCCAGAGTTCACACAGCTTGATCAAGAGATGTCTTTTGTGGATGAAGAAGAGGTGATGGAGCTAAATGAAAAAATGATAATTGAAATGGTAAAAGAGGTCTACCCGCAAAAGAAAATACAGGAGATACCTTTTCCAAGAATCTCGTACAAAGAAGCTATGGAAAAATACGGCTCAGATCGCCCTGACCTGCGAAAAGATAAAGATGACAAAAACCTTTTGTCGTTTGTCTGGGTTGTTGATTTCCCTATGTTTGAAAAAACAGATTCTAGTGATAATGAAGACAAAACAGGAGAATGGACTTTTACACACAACCCTTTTTCAAAACCAAAAGATGAATATATGGATGCACTTATGCAAAAAAAAGACATAGAAAAAATTATCGCAGGTCAGTATGACATTGTTCTAAACGGATTTGAGATAGGTGGCGGTAGCATACGGAACCACAATCCAGAAGCTGCAAGGAAAACATTTGAAATAATGGGGTATGAGGGTAAAAGGATAAAGGAGAGTTTCGGAAAGATATTGGATGCATTGAAGTATGGGGCACCTC
>JABAAZ010000069.1 GCA_014238475.1 Candidatus Paceibacter sp.
TTCCTGGTTCTTGGGTATTAAAAGCAGCAGATAAAGTTACTGATGCTGCTAAGGGAGCAGATAAAGTTACTGATATAGCTAAGGGAGCAGATAAAGCTACTGATGCTTCTAACCTTAGTAACAATCGTGTTGAAATAGATAAGGTTATAGATTATGCTAAAAAAAATGATGGAAAACCCTTATATGATAATAAAAAGACACAGAATACATTTAATAATAAAGAAAAATTATTACCTAAATTTGATAAAAATGACAATAAAATTACCTACAAAGAATATGATATTAGTAAAGCAAGTGATCCCAGCGACAGAGGTTTGAAACGTGTTGTTATTGGTAGTGATGGAAGAAAATATTATACAAACGACCATTACGAAACATTTATAGAAATAAAATGAGCAATTGGAAATTATTAGATGACAAAACGCGTGAATTAGCTTGGGACTTTGTTTATGATAATTGTTGTTTTTACCCATACAATAGTCCTAAATTTCATTCAGAATTTAAAAAAGTATCAGTCATCAAACTGCCTAAACCTAATGTCTACTATAGCACTAAAAAGTATTTATTCAATAGAGGCGAAAAATACTCTGTTTACAAAGCAAAAATGTGTAAAAATCTTTATTCCAGTTTAGAAAATAAATTCTTATCTGTTTTTAAAACACTAACAAAGAAAAAAGGAGAAAGAATGTATGCATTGGATTGGCAGCATGATTGTTATTCTTTTGATCCATTTTTACCATTTGAAAGAGATGGTTGTTTTGAAGAATGGTTAATACCTGCTTTTCCAAATGGAGATCATTTGTTTTTTTTGACCAAAGATTTTAAAAATGGTATTTTTGGAGATGGAATTCATCATTCAATATCTTTTTTTGGTAAAGAAATGGTAGAGCAGTGCAAAGACTTAACTAATGTCTTTTATAAAAATGACAAACCAGTTCTAAATGTTTAAACTAAAACATGGTAGAAAATATTGGTAGGGACAATGACAATATGGTATGCCCCACAAGGAGGAACGCAAGTTTTCTTGTATATGTTGCGGTTATCTTACTTGCTATG
>JABAAZ010000006.1 GCA_014238475.1 Candidatus Paceibacter sp.
CAGTTACTCCAATAACAAGAAAATCAATCTGAGGAAAGATTGGGTCTCTAAAAAGAAAAAGCCACAGCATAGAAAAAAGAGGAATAGCATAACGAAGCGCATTAATACCTAAATTACTGGTAAGTAAATTTGCTTGCCGGAATGCAACTCCGCCCAGAGCCACAATAAAAAGACCAGTTAAGAATCCAGCCAATAAGATACGTGTTGTAAATTGCTCTCCCAAAGAAAAAGCAACTATAAATAATACTATTCCTGCAACAAAACTCTGGATAATTCGAGAAATCATAGTGCAATAAATTTCTTCAATATTCTCACCTACCTCTTTAATTTTTTGATGAGACATTGTCGCATGTCTGATGTTGAATGCGGGAGCTAGTGACCTACAAAATGCAGCAAGTAGAACCAGAATTGCCCCAAATAAAACAACTCCACTTACTTCAATTTCAGATGAAGATTCTCCTGACTGCCCAAAGGCAACAAAAGCGAATCCAGTCAATCCAAAAGCAAATAAAATGAAAACCCAAATGGTTAAGCGTTTATATCGCTTGTCTTTACGGAACAACCGGCTACTAAGCAGCACCAAAAATAATGGTGCCATTTCATATATGATAGCTACTGGAATAATATCAATATATTTTGTTGAAATTGATAAAAGCGGGAAAGTAGCAACTCCACTGATGATACATGGTACCAGCAATAAATTCATACGAACCGAATCTTGTGGCGGTCGAAATACAGCACGCAAAACCTTTGCCGAAAATAGCTTGGGGCGCCATATTATAACGATCAACAAAACACCACAAAAAGTAAAAATGTTATCTAATGCAGCGAAAAAAAAGGGAGATTTATTAGTCTCACCCCAAGCAATAATCAACACTACAAAAGAAGAGGCAATAACGCTTATCATCATCCAAATAATTGCTAAACGATTATGACTGCTGTTGTTGTTTGTAATATTCTTCATATAAAGTTTTTGGTTTAAATTGTAAATATTATACAAAATTTAATTTTTATCAGCTTTTAGAATTTAACTAAACTTGTTTTTATATTAAATTAAAATAATCATAAAAACCTATGTTTTGGAGAAGAAGGTATGCAGATGTGCCACAAAGCCACAACAAAAGAATCAAAGATTTGTAACCTGTTCGAATTTTAGATCCAAAAGTTAATAGTAAATTAGCTATAATAATTGCAGTTACTCCAATAACAAGAAAATCAATCTGAGGAAAGATTGGGTCTCTAAAAAGTAAAAGCCACAGTATGGCAAAAATTGGGGTTGTGTAACGAAGTGCGTTTATACCTAGGTTGTTGGTAAGCAAGTTTGCCTGCCGGATTGTAGTGACAGACAAAGGTACAATCAAAAAACCTATTAAACACCCGGCCAACAAAACACGCGTTGTAAGATGTTCCCCTAAATAAAAAGCAATTATTAACAATACTACTCCAGCGACAAGCCGTTGGATAACCAGAGAAAACATAGTACAATAGATTTCTTCAATATTTTCACCAGTCTCTTTAATTTTTTTGTGAGCTAATGATGCGTGTCTAATACTAAACGCTGGAGACAAAGCGTTACAAAATGCAGCAAGTAGAGCAAGCACTGCGCCTAACAAAATAATTCCACTTATACCAAGTTGAAATGGAAATACACCTGATTGCCCTATGGTAACAAAACCAAAACCAGCCAAACCAAGAGCAAATAAAATAAAAATCCAAATGGTTAAACTTTTAAACCTATTCTCTTTACGAAACAATAAGCTGCTAAACAGCACTAAAAACAATGGTGACATTTCATATATGATAACTACTGGAATAATATCAATATATCTTGTTGAAATAGATAAAAGAGGATAAGTGGCAATTCCACTAATAATAGATGGGATCAATAGTAAATTCATACGACCAGAGCCTTGTGGAGCTTTAAATATAGACCGTAAAACCTTTTTTGAAAATAGTTTAGGTCGCCAGATTAAAACAATGGATAAAAAAACAAAAAACGAAAAAAAATGTTGTAATGCACCAAAAAGAAATGGGGATTGATTGGTTTCGCCCCAATCAATAACAAAAACCACAAAAGATGAAACAATAACGTGAATTATCATGCAAACAAGCGCTGTGCGATTTCGACTGATGTTGTTGTTTATATTGTTTTCCATAATAAAATTTTTCACTTCAAATTGTAAATATTATACAAAATTTAATTTTTATCAGTTTTGATAATTTAACTAAACTTGTTTTCTTTGTATTGGATTGCCTCTAATACATGTTCTTTTAATATCTCTTTAGAATGACTAACATCAGCTATTGTACGCGCACATTTTAATATACGATGATAACTTCTCGGAGAAAGTGATAAGTTTTGTGATGCTGTGTGAAGCATTTCTCTAACATCGTCTTCTAAAGTTATATAGTTGTCTATATCTCTTGCAGACATTTCTGCGTTTTTTGTAATTTTCTCTTTTTGAAATCTTTCTTTTTGAATCAATCTTGCATTTAAAACACTTTCCCGAGCTTTTTTTGTTTGTGAACCTTCTTTATTTTTTTGATCCAATGTTTTGTAATTTACACTATCGACATATACCCACATATCTATACGATCCATTATCGGACCAGTTATTTTTTTCTGATAATTTGCTAAAACATTTGGAAGACAAACACATTCCTGATTACTTCCTTTTTTACCACAAGGACACGGGTTGAGTGCAGTAACCAATATAACAGAACATGGATAAGATGCTGATCCTGCAGAACGGGAAATTGTAACTGTGTGTTCTTCAAGAGGTTCGCGAAGTGATTCTATAACCCTTCTATCAAATTCCGGAAACTCATCCAAAAACAAAACCCCGTTATTTGCGAGAGATATTTCTCCAGGTTTTATTTTTCCTTTACCACCTCCAACTATAGAAACATAAGATGATGTGTGGTGTGGTGAGCGAAAAGGGGGAAACAAAATAGGAGAGAAAGAAGATAATTCTCCAGAAATTGAATATATAGAAGTGGTTTCTATTATCTCTTGTTTTGTGAGAGGTGGAAGTATAGATCTTAGTGCTTTTGCAAGAAGAGTTTTTCCTGTGCCAGGTGGTCCGTACAACATTATGTTGTGAGATCCTGAAGCTGCTATAGTCAGTGCTCTTTTTACAAATTCTTGTCCTTTTATATCTTCAAATAACATATCATCTTCGTGTTGATTAGATACACCAGGCTCAAAGGAGTGGATCAGTTTCTCAACAGGAGTTTCGTTGTTTAAATGGGAGACCAGTTGAGATAACGAAGAAACCGGATATATATCCATACCGTCTATTAAACTTGCTTCCTTTGTGTTTTGGATTGGAACGTATACTTCAGCTACACCAATACTTTTTAAATATTTTAAAATACACAAAAGACCCCTCACTGATTTGATTTGTCCATCAAGAGACAACTCCCCAATAAAAACCTTGTCTTTTAATGGGTTTGTGATAAAGCCGCTTGCTTGTAAATAAGCCACGGATATAGCAACATCAAACATAGAACCTTCCTTTTTTTTGTCTGCTGGAGCAAGAGAAACTATAATTTTTTGATTTTTTCTTTTTGGGGAAGGAAAGCCAGAGTGTTTTATTGCAGAGGTTACCCTGTCTCTAGATTCTTCTATAGATTTATCAGCAAGGCCAATAATAACAAAAGAATAAATTCCTCTAGATATATCTATTTCAACTGTTATTTTTTCTCCAGACAGTCCGTCTGGTTGTGCTGTTATAACTTTTGCGAATTTTTTATTATCTTTGTTTGTTATTTGATTTTTATATATCATCAACCTCTTTGTCTACATGCTCTTTACAAGTTTTAGCTGCTGGGTTTGCATTTAGTCTGTCTAGCTCAATTTTTTTACCACATAACAAACAAATACCATAAGTCCCGTTGTTTATATTCTCTAAAGCTTTTTTTATGTTGTTGTATCTTGTTTCTAGTTCAGCGACTAAACCAATCCTTTTTTGATAATTTGTTGTTTGCATTGCATCCTCACCTTCTCCTGCCGGACCATCTGAATTTAAATCTATTTTAGGAATCCAATCCTTTAAATTTGACGAATTTTGAACTGCTATGTTTTTTAATTCATTTAAAACAATTTTCTCTTCTTCTGTTAGTATTTTTTTAAATTTTTCTTCTTGATCTGCTTTCATACTTCTATACTATCATAAACATTATTTTGTAGTTGCTCTGGCTCTGTTTAATATTTCTATAAAAACTTCTTTATTTGTAGCTATAATTAATGCCCTTGTATTCACTATTGAGTATAAAAGTCTTATTTCTCCATTTGTGTCTTCTAGGATTCTTGTAGTTTGGTTGTCTATTATATTTGTATAAAAATCTATGTTTTCAAATTCTGCAAGATCCCCTGGATACAAATCAGGAAAGATCTTTTGTATGTCGTGTATCAGTATTTTCTCCCACGCAAAAACACCAGACTGTGCCCCAGCAAAATTATTGTCTTTCAAATATAAAACAAGAATAAATCCATTTTTATTTTTTATTGGAAATGTCCCCAAAAAAGATTGTCCAGACAAAGAAGAAAGCAGTAGTGTAGGAATGTTTGTCTTAAAAGATGAAAATAATTCTTTTGCGCTTATTCGTTCAGGCTGTTCATTTATAATTTTGTAAGGAATTATTTCAGTTAACAAATCAAGTTTTTGATCTTCTAAAATGACTTTTCTAATTGGATCAATGTCTATTGTTGCATTTATACTGATTGTTTTTTCGGCACCAAATCGCGATTCTATTTTTTCTTCCACTTTTGTTGTCTTTACGGCTATCTTTGTATAAAAAAGGTAACCAGAGGATATAAAAAGACCACCTATTAAAAAGAAAATAATAAAACTGTATAGTAAAATTTTATTTAAAATATTTTTTTTAGAATATTCTTTTTGAAAATCTCTTATATCTCTTGCTTTTATCCCTTTTTCTAACCACTGCCCTCTTCTTGTAGAGAAATCTTTCCAAGCTTGCTCAAGTTTAGCTGTCTTTACTATCGTGTTTTGATCTTTCGGTTCATTTTTTCCTGTTTCTTTGTTTACTTGTTCATTTTTTTCTTGAAGTTCCTTGTTTTTTTTTAACAACTCTAATTCTTCTTCTTTTAATTTTTTTTGTTCTATTAAGATCTCTTTTGCTTCCTCTTGCTTCCTTTGAATCTCTTTTGCTTCCTCTTTTGCAACAAAACCGGCGTCCCCGTGGTGTATGTTTTTTTGATCGTCACCAAAACTTCGAATACTCCTTAGAGGATTTTGTTCATTTTCTTTATTTAAACTTTCTTTGTTTTCTTCCATATGATAGTTTATATCACTACAGGAAAAACTCTGGGTTTCTATCTTTGATAGATAGAGAAATTTTTCCGTCTTTTTTTATCTCTTTTATTACTACGGGAACACAGTCGCCAACTTTCACCAAATCGCTAACATTTGTGACATGCTCTTTGCTCATCTCTGAAATATGTACAAGTCCTTCTCTTTCACCAAAAAATCGAACAAAAGCACCAAAATCTTTTATAGATGATACTTCACCTTCATAATTTTCTCCAACACTAAACTCGTGTGCTATTTCATCGATCATCTTCTTTGCTACCTCTGTTTGATCTTGTTTACCTGTTATAAAAACAGACCCGTCATCTTCTATCTTTATGTCGCTCACACCAGATATCTCTTGTATCTTTTTTATGCTTTCTCCACCAGAACCTATTACTTTTCCAATCATGTCTGGGCTTATCTTTACTTTGATAATAGAAGGAGCATCTTTTGAGATGTTAGTTCTATGTGCTGATATCTCAGAGTCTAGTGTTTTGATAACTGTGTTTTTTGCAGCGTTTGCTTTTTCTACTGCTTCTATAATCACATCTGACGGCACGCTCTGTAATTTTGTATCCATTTGTATTGCTGTAATTTTGTCTTTTGTGCCAGCAACCTTTAAATCCATTCCACCGTAATGATCCTCTGGACCTTGTATATCTGTAAGAACAACATACTTTCCATCATAAGTCATAACACCCATAGAGATACCGGCAACATGTTCTTTTATAGGTACGCCACCGTCCATAAGAGCAAGAGATGATGCACAAACAGAAGCCATTGATGTAGAGCCGTTTGAGGAGAGACACTCAGAAACAATCCGTATTGTATAAGGAAAAGATGATTGACTCGGAAGAATTTTTGCAATTGCTTTTTCTGCTAAAGCACCGTGTCCAATCATTCTTCTGTTTGGGGATCCTATCCTGCCAGTTTCTCCTGCCGCAAATGGAGGAAAATTATAATGGTGCATAAAAAATTTTTCTTTTTCTGGTTCTTCTGGCGTGTTTAACATGAGAGCGTCACCAGGTCCTCCTAGAGTAAGAGCGCTTAAAACATGTGTGTCACCTCTATAAAAAATCCCAGTTCCGTGTACAGTATCTACGAACCCTCCAGCCTTTGCGCTAAGCTGTCTTATTTGATCAAGGTCTCTGCCATCAACTCGAACACCTTCTTTAACTGCCTTTTGGTGAACCATTGCTTCAGCTTTCTTTTCAAAATAATCATCCGCTTGGTCAAACAAATCATTTTCAAGTTTTTCTCTTATTACTTCTTTCCATTCATTTTTTATATCATATATAGTTTTTTCGGTTCCTATAACATTTTGTAATTTTCCTTCCATCTGCTCTTGTTCAAATAAATCTACTATTTCTTTTGGAGTTTCTTTTGTTTTTACTTCAATCTTTTTCTTTCCTTGCTCTGTTATAATCTTTGTTTGAAATGCATGCAGGTTTTTTATTGTTTCTTCAGCTTTTTTAACAGCAGAAACAAATTGTTTGTGATCTATAAAACCTTCTTGCTCAATCATTGTTATGCCGGATTCACTTCCACAAAACATAAACTTAACTGCATCTTCTTTAATACCTTGATATGTAAAGGAATCTCCATCAAGAGTAAGTGACACGGGCGACACAGGACCAGAAAAAGGTATGTCTGAAACTGATAATGCAAGTGATGCGCCTAAAATGGACAAAAAATCTGTATCATAATCTCCTAGAGACAAGCATGTGGTAACTATCTGTACTTCTCTGTGAAAAGCGTCTGGAAAAAGAGGTCTGATTGTTCGGTCAGTCATTCTTGATGTAAGTGTTGCATTTGTTGATGGCCGACCCTCTCTTCTCATAAAGCGAGAACCAAGTATCCTGCCAATGGAATAAAACCTTTCTTCAAAATCCACTGTCAATGGAAAATAAGGGAGATGAGAATCTGAATTTGACATACAAGCAGTTACTAAAACTTTTGTTTTACCAACAGATAACATAACTGATCCATTTGCATTTACAGCTAAATCAGAAAAAACAACATCCAGTGTGTTTCCGTCTATGTCTATTGAATATTTTTTTTCTTGCATACTATTTGATTAAAAACTTTCTTTTTTGTGTTGATAAATCCAAAAAATCATCAGCTGTTTGTATCAAATTTGATGAACAGGATTGTTTAAAGGTTGCTATCTCTACCTGACAACCAGTCAACTTCAAGTACTCAACTACAGGTATCAAGTCACCGTCTCCAGTAGCAAACACTGCAACATCTATCTTAGAAGAGATCCCTATAGCATCTACTGCCATGCCAACATCCCAGTCTCCTTTTTTTGCACCACTTGAAAATGTTTGCAGGTCTTTTATCTTTGTTTCTATCCCAGACTTTACAAGAGCATCAAAGAAATTAGATTCTTCTTTTGTTTCTGTTTTGATCACATAAGCGATAGCCCTGATTAAAATCCTGTCTGAAACTATCTCAGTTAATAATTTTGTAAAGTTTACTTTTGAACCGTAAAGATTTTTTGCACTGTGATATAGGTTTTGTGTATCTATAAAAACACCAACTTTTTGGTTTCTATGTTTTATTATTGTCACGATTTATTTTGTTAAATTTATAAAAATGTTTACTTCCGAAGAGAATTGATTTCCAGTAAGTTTTGATAACCAGCACCATTTGTTTTTTTAGAGTGATATAAAAATTTTTTTCTTTTAGATAAAAGGTTAATAAGTCCTCTGTGTGAGTGTTTATCTTTTCTGTGTGTTTTTAAATGTTCGTTTAGTTTTTGTATTTGTTTAGTTAAAAGGGTCACCTGTACCTCAGACGAACCTGTGTCTTTGTCGGTTTTACAAGATTTTTTTATGCAATTATTTTTTTCTTCTTTTGTAAGCATATACTCTAATATACAACAACAAAGAAGTTTTTGGAAGTATTATTTAAAAAATATTTATTGCGACACTGTATAATATAAACATTATGGAGATACAAAACCTAAAAAAAAGATTTTTAGAATATTTGGAAGTTGGACTCGGCAGGTCACAAAAAACAGTAGAAAACTACGACAGAGCTCTTTGTGTCTTTTTAAAATATTCAAAAATTAAAAAAGCTTCAGAGATAACCCAAGACTTAATTCACGACTTTAGACTCTGGCTAAACAGAAGACCTGGCACAGAAGGAACACTCAAAAAAAATACACAAAACAACAGTTACCTTGTACCGATACGGATTTTTCTAAAATATATAAATTCACAAAAAATCAAAACACTCGCAGCATCTGACATAGACCTGGCAAAAACAGAAACAAGAATGATAGACACACTAACTACAAACGAAATAAAAGCACTTTTCTCTGTGATATCTGGAAGTACTTTAAACGATTTAAGAAACAAGGCAATTTTTTATATGCTTTTTTCTACAGGACTCCGTGTATCCGAGCTCACTGCACTTGATAGATACATAGATACAAGTAAAGGAGAGATATCTATAAGAGGAAAAGGTTCTAAAGTCAGAACAGTTTTTATATCCGACAACGCAAACAAATATCTTAAAGAGTATTTAAACAAAAGAGACGACGTATCTGAGGCAATGTTTGTATCGAAAAATAAAAAAGGAAAAGAAAACAGACTAACAACAAGGTCGATCGAGAGAATCGTAAAAAAAACAGCTATCTCTGCTGGGATATCAAAAAAAGTCACCCCACACACTCTCAGGCACGCCTTTGCTACAGATCTACTACAAAACGGTGCAGATATAAGGTCTGTGCAAGAACTTCTAGGACATTCCAATATCTCTACAACACAAATTTATACGCACATTACAAACAAAAGACTGCAGGAAGTACACAGCAAATTCCACAACCAAACAGATATATAAACTAGTCTGGGATTATTTCAGTTCCTACACCGTCTTTATATGAATTTCCTAAGTCATCCATAGATACAACCTTTGCTTTTAGTTTGTTTTCCCGCATTAAAGATATAGCAGCGTGGTCTGCAAAGGCGAGTTTTTTTTCTAAAATTTCTGTTGTGGTTATTTTGTCGTATTTTTTTGCATCTTTTTCTTTGTTTGG
>JABAAZ010000070.1 GCA_014238475.1 Candidatus Paceibacter sp.
GAAACAACATACAAATAGATGGAAACACAGAAGATATTATGCCACTTGAACCACTCAGAGAAAAGTTTTTAGCATTTAATTGGCATGTGATAGAGATGGACGGGCATAATATGAGAGGCTTGTATCAGTCTTTTTTAGATGCACAATCCATAGCAGAGAAACCAATAGTTATAATCGCCCACACAATACCAAGCAAAGGTGTTCTCTCTTTTCAAAGGGACTACAGATGGCACGGTGCACCACCAGGGAAAGGTCCAGAAGATAGGGTCAAAAAGGACAAACAAAAAGAAGTAGCATTAAAAGAATTAAAGGAGGTTAGAAAAGAAATAGAACAAAAGATAAAAAACCTAAATAAAGAATAATATGTTAAACAAAGATTTACATTTCATAAAAAATATTTTCGGAGACAATGTTCCAGAAGAGGCAACAAGGGTTGGGTATGGAAAAGGTCTTTTACAAGCAGGGGAGTCAAATAAAAGTATAGTTGCATTGTGTGCTGATCTCACAGACAGTACAAACACAAATTTGTTTGCAAAAAAGTTTCCTAACAGATTTGTTCAAGTTGGTATCACAGAGCAATCTATGGCATCTGTTGCATCTGGCATGGCAGCTATGGGTAAAGTTCCATTTTTCTCTTCTTACGCTATGTTTTCTCCAGGAAGAAATTGGGAACAAATAAGAACAACAATTTGTTACAACAATGTTAATGCAAAAATAATTGGATCTCATTCTGGTATTTCTGTTGGACCAGACGGAGCCACACACCAAGCATTAGAAGACATCGCAATAACTCGTGTCATACCAAATATTACAGTCATTGTTCCATCTGACTCAGAGGCAGCAAGAAAAGCAACAATCAAAGCAGCAGAGCACGATGGACCAGTGTACATCAGACTTGCGAGAGAAAAAACTCCACTTATAACAACTGAAAAAACACCATTTGAGATAGGGAAGGCTTATCCTGTTTGGGTGAGTGAAAATCCAGATGTTACTATTTTTTCTTGTGGTG
>JABAAZ010000071.1 GCA_014238475.1 Candidatus Paceibacter sp.
CAGTTACTCCAATAACAAGAAAATCAATCTGAGGAAAGATTGGGTCTCTAAAAAGCAAAAGCCACAGTATGGCAAAAACTGGGGTTGTGTAACGAAGTGCATTTATACCCAGATTTTTGGTAAGCAAGTTTGCTTGTCGAACTGCTGTACCACTCAAAGATACAACAAAAAAACCTGCTAATAGTCCAGCTAATAAGATGTGTGTTGTAAATTGTTCCCTAAAATAAAAAGCAATTATTAATAATACTACTCCAGCGACAAACCGCTGTATAACCAGAGAAAACATAGTACAATAGATTTCTTCAACATTTTCACCAGTCTCTTTGATTTTTTTGTGCGCTATTGCCGCGTGTCTAATGCTAAATGCAGGAGACAGTGCATTGAAAAATGCAGCAAGCAGAGCAAGTGTTGCACCTAATAAAACAGTTCCGCTTATTCCAATCCCAAATGGAAATTCGCCTGATTGACCGATAGTAACAAAACCAAAACCAACAAGCCCAAGAGCAAATAAAATAAAAGACCAAAGAGTCAGGCGTATAAATCGTTTCTCTTTACGAAACAATAAACTACTAAGTAGTACCAAAAATAATGGTGTCATTTCAAATATGATAGCTGCTGGAATAATATTAATATACTTTGTTGCAACAGATAAAAGTGGTAAATTAGCAACTGCACTAATAATACAAGGCACTATCAACAAGTTTGTTCGGCTAGAATCTTGTGTGGATCGGAACACAGCTCGTAAAACCTTTTTTGAAAAAAGCTTAGGTCTTAGGCTTATCATGATAAACAAAAAAATTAAAAACCCAAAAAGGTTACTGATTGCAGCAAAAACAAAAGGAAATTTATTAGCCCCTCCCCAATCAATAATAAGCACCACAACAGATTCTGCAATCACACTTATCATGATCCAAATAAATGCTAAGCGATTATGACTACTGTTGTTGTTTGTAATATTCTTCATATAAAGTTTTTGGTTTAAATTGTAAATAT
>JABAAZ010000072.1 GCA_014238475.1 Candidatus Paceibacter sp.
ATTAAAAATTCACACTTTACCTGTAATTACTCCATTTACCTGCAGAAATTAATTAATTATTGGTAATTTTTTTAATTATGATAGGATTAATCTTTTTATTTATCGGCATACTTGCTCAATTAATTATTAATCAAGATGGCAAAAATATAAGGAACGAAAACAATATAAAAGAAAAAATATATATTAAACCTCATGTTAAAATAGGTGATGAGTTACTCAACCAAAATGCACAATGATAGTGCTTAATCTCGATTTGGCAGAAAAATCTTATCCAATTTATATTGGAAAGGGTTTAATCAATCAGCAAAAATTATTAACTAAACACATAAGTGGCAAACAAGTAATGATTGTAACTGATACTGTGGTTGAAAAACATTATCTTAATAATATCAAATCACTACTGTCACCTTATTATGATTTAGGTGAAGTGATTTTAAAAGATGGTGAAAGTCAAAAAAATCTTAGGAATGTGAATATTATTTTTGATGCTTTGTTAACAGCTGGGTTTGAGCGCAATTGCACTTTAATTGCTTTGGGTGGGGGTGTTGTAGGGGATACATGCGGCTTTGCTGCTGCTACTTATCAACGTGGGGTTAATTTTATCCAAATACCTACTACTCTATTATCTCAAGTCGACTCATCTATTGGCGGCAAAACTGGAGTTAACCACAAACTTGGCAAGAACATGATAGGTGCATTTCATCAACCTAAATGTGTCATAGTTGATATCAACACTTTAAAAACCCTGGATGATAGACAATATTCATCTGGTTTGGCAGAAATAATTAAATATGCACTATTGGCTGATGTTGATTTTTTTAGATATTTAGAGAAAAACATTGTAGATTTAATAGCTAGAAAACATGAATTACTAATAGAAACAATATATAAATCATGCCAAGAAAAAGCTAAAATCGTATTACAAGATGAATTTGAGTTAAATAAAAGAGCTTTGCTTAATTTAGGACACACATTTGGACATGCTATTGAAAA
>JABAAZ010000073.1 GCA_014238475.1 Candidatus Paceibacter sp.
TTTCGCCGGTTTTTGATATAGCAACGACAGATGGAGTTGTTCTACTTCCTTCTGTGTTTTCTATAATCTCTGGGTTTCCGTTTAAAATATATGCTACCGCAGAGTTAGTTGTTCCAAGATCTATTCCAATGATTTTTGCCATATCTATATTTTATTAACTTTTTAATACTTTTTTACCTATTATAACACAAGCTGGTTTTATCACAAAATCTGATACCTGATAGCCAGGTGAACAGGTATCTATAATTTTATTTTCTTCTCCGACTTGTGTTTCTATGATTTCATGTTTTTTTGGATCAAAGTCTTCGCCACATTTTGGTAGTATCTCTATAACACCCATTTGTGACATTGAGTCTTTTAATTGCGAATATATTGCCTCAACGCCAACTCTCCAATTTTTATCAACACTCTCCCATGCTTTTTTATTTTTTTTGGCTTGAAAAAAACTATCCATTGGTGGTATAAAATTATTTATACAAGATGCAATAATAATTTTTTCTTTTTGTTCAGTTAGTTCAGCAAACTTCTTCTTTTCATTTATAAGGTCAGCCTTTGCTCTTTTCCAACCTTCCAAATATTCATCTCTTTCTTTTTCTTCTTTTGACACAGAGTTTTTATTTTTTGTATCATTAGACACATCTTTTTTTCCGTCAACCATGTTTTTATCTTTTACTCCACTGTGGTGCTCTCCTTGCTTTTCTCAACCCAAACTTTTTTCTTTCTTTGCTTTTAGGGTTTCTTTTTAGAAATCCTGCATCTTTCATCTCTTTTCTCTTTGTTTCATCATAAGCTACAAGTACACGAGACAAGCCATGTCTAAGTGCTTCTGCTTGTGAACTAAACCCTCCCCCTTTTACTTGCACTGTTATATCAAATGTTTTGTCAACAATTTTTTGTGGAGCCATAATTGTGTGTTGTATTGATGGTATTGAAAAATATTCTTTTATATCTCTTCCATTT
>JABAAZ010000074.1 GCA_014238475.1 Candidatus Paceibacter sp.
CCAAATTTTGTTGAAGAAGATGAAAATAATTTTGAATTAGATGTCACTTGCGCATGTACTTCAAGACCAATGACTACTTCATAAACATTGTCGTACCTTTCAATTAAATATTCTGAACCATCTTTAGACATTATTTAATCCACCAATCAGAAATTTTATTTTTAAAATTAATTTTATCTTCCATTGCATAAGCTAAATTTAATATCTCTTGTTCTTTAAATGCTTTACCAATTATTTGTAATCCCAAAGGATATCCTGCAGCGTCATGTCCTGCTGGAATAGATATGGCTGGTAGTCCTGCTAAATTAACAGGTACAGTGAAAATATCATTTAAGTACATTGAAACAGGATCATCTTTCTTTTCACCAATTTT
Organism: Candidatus Paceibacter sp.; assembly: GCA_014238475.1. Taxonomy (GTDB): domain Bacteria; phylum Patescibacteriota; class Minisyncoccia; order Phycocordibacterales; family JABAAK01; genus JABAAK01. Next base: position 374 of record JABAAZ010000074.1, read on the forward strand.
AAATGCTGAACTATGTGTTGAAGGTGTTAAAATTGCATCTACTTTTTTATAAGCTTCATCAAAATCATTTTTAATTAATTTTCTAACTTTTTGCGCTTTCAAATAATAAGCATCATAATATCCAGATGATAAAACATACGTACCAATCATTATTCTTCGTTGTACTTCAGCACCGAAACCTTCGGATCTTGTTTTTTCATACATATCAATCAAGTTTTCACCTTTAGCTCTAAAACCGTACTTAACACCATCGTATCGTGCTAAATTGGAAGAAGCTTCTGCTGGAGCAACTATATAATATGTTGGTAATGCGTAACTAGTATGAGGTAATGAAATATCTATTATTTCTGCACCACAATCTTTTGCATATTCAATTCCTTTTTGCCATAACTCCTCAATTTCTTTAGGCATACCATCCACTCTATATTCTTTCGGTATACCTATTTTTTTTCCTTTAATATCTTTGTTTAATTCTTTGCTATAATGGTTTCTTTTGAATTCTATCGAAGTAGAATCTTTTGTATCGTAAGTGCTAATAACTTCTTGA
>JABAAZ010000075.1 GCA_014238475.1 Candidatus Paceibacter sp.
CTGAAATTAGTAATTGTTTTGAGAGCCAAGGAAACCAGTGGCTATTACTCAATGTGGGATATTCGTCAGAATAGTATTCTGCCTTGTTACAAGTTCCGTGTATTAAAATTGCATTTTGTTCTAGTTTTTGCATATTAAAATTGCTTAGTTGATAAAATGTTCTTTTCTAAAACTCTCTGCTTTCTCAAACACTAACGGTAATGGCGAACAATAATTTGTTTCTGTGTCTATAGAACTTTGCAACTCTTCTGGTGTCAGCCATTTGAAATCGATAATTTCGTCATCTACGAACTCAACTTCTTGTGTTGGCACTACAACAAAACCAAGTCCGACCCATCCTTTTATCATCACGCTCTTTCCAGTATTCTCTGCAAGCTTGTTTATGTAAGTTCTACTTTTATTCATAAATTAATTTTTACTTTCTTCTAATAATTCTGGAAACTCTTCCGTCCCCATATCACCTAGACAAAAATGCCCATGATTTTCAAACTCTACCTTTTTGATATCATCAACGCTATTTAGTATTTTTTCGACACTTACTTGAATATCATTGTCATCGTCTTTACTTACAAAAAGCGAGATTCCATTTGTTTTATTTACCAAGTTCTTATCCATCTCAAACTTGAAGAAGTCGTTGTCAGCACCCCTTCTCTTTTCTGGATCTAGCCACGGCGCAACCAAAACAACCTTCCCAACTTTTACATCGTTTTCAGAAAGCCACCTCACTAAGAATCCTCCTCCACAACTATGACCAACTAAAATTGTTTCTGAATCAATATCAAATCTCTCAAACTCTTTTTTCCAAGTAGTATAATTTGGCATGTAGGCATTTGGTATCTCAAGTGCCACAGTTGGTATGTCTGAAATTAGTAATTGTTTTGAGAGCCAAGGAAACCAGTGGCTATTACTCAATGT
>JABAAZ010000076.1 GCA_014238475.1 Candidatus Paceibacter sp.
AATATCGCTACCCGCATTGCTTTGGAACGATTATCACCTGCTATGAGTTGTAAGTAAGCGTGCATATTCAAACCATCTTGAGTTTGATAGGCATTCTTAAAAAATCTAAAATGATCTAGCTTTACTTTACGATTTAGCGGGTTGTATTTTTGTTTTGGTTTTAGTTGGTTGGCAAATTCTACCCATGGGTCTGTATCAGGAAGAATGGCGTTGCTTATTTTTTTATAACCACCAAAACGACCTGGAGATTTCCAATGCAATAAAAATTTTAGTCTTGCTTTGGTTAGAGCGTAGTCTCTTAGATATTTTAAAGATTTTTCATAACTATCTCTTTTACCATCAAATACTTCTCCTTCGTTTTCTATAGCATCTTTTTTCTTTTGATGCCATTTAGCCATCTCATCACAAAGAGCAGAACAACCATTCAAAAAATTAGAAAATACTGCTTTAGCTCTACTAGCAGAAGAACTAGATTCAGCACGGCTATCATCTTTACCAAACCAACCTCCTAGTTTTACTACAAATGTATTTCCTTTTTTAATACTACTAATAAAATCGTGTCCAAAACCTCTAGCTTCCCAAGCATCTCTTACTTCATCTGGAACATTACCAGCTATACGAATATACCAAAATGGCTCTGATAAGGTCTGGTTCGTTGTTATATTTTTTCTAATATACTGACGACGACTGCCTCTTCCACCTCCTCCTAGTAATCCTGATACAACATTTCCTCCAAATCCTAATACTCTGCCAACTGATCTACCAACATTTCTTATAACTTTACCAAGAAAAGTTATAGCTATCATACCTGTAATTTTAGGCAAACTAGGTGCTGTTGCTGTCATAGTGCCTGCTGAAAATCCCATCTCAGAAACAGGGATATTGATAGCATTTAAACTTC
>JABAAZ010000077.1 GCA_014238475.1 Candidatus Paceibacter sp.
TGTAATACTATTTTTATTTTTTTTGATTTCTTCATAGGTTCCTTGGGCTGTTATTTCACCACCATTTGCTCCAGCTTCAGGACCCATATCAATAATGTGATCAGCATTTTCCATAGTCTCAGTGTCGTGTTCTACAACGATTACAGTATTTCCTAAATCTCGAAGTCTTTTAAGCGCATTGATAAGTTTTACATTATCTTTTTGATGTAAGCCGATTGATGGTTCATCAAGGACATATAAAACTCCTGTTAATCCTGATCCAATTTGTGAAGCTAATCTTATTCTTTGTGCTTCACCACCAGAAAGTGTGCCTGACTCTCTCGATAGAGTTAAATAATCTAATCCAACATTTAATAGAAAGTTTAGCCTTTCATTAATTTCTTTTAGTACATGTTCAGCTATTTTAAATTGTCTTTTATCTAGGTTGTTTTCTAAATCTTTGAACCATTTAGCTGAATCTAAAATTGATTTTTTTGTAACTTGACTAATATTAAGATTATCAATTTTAACGCATAAAGCCTCTTCTTTAAGCCTATCACCATTACATCTTTCACATGCTGAGTCAGATTGATATTCAGCTATAGCCTCTCTTTTCCATTCACTATCAGACTCTAAAAATCTTCTTTCAAGATTATTGATTACGCCTTCAAAAGTTTTTTTATGGGAATATTTTTCATAACCATCATCATAAGTGCACTTAATTTCATCATCATTAGAGCCGAAAAGAATTATATCTTTTATTTCTTTAGGCAGCTTTTTCCACTTTTCGTCTAGAGAAAATTTGTAGTGTCTTGATAATGAACTTAAT
>JABAAZ010000078.1 GCA_014238475.1 Candidatus Paceibacter sp.
TGTTACGAGTATCTTATTTGCGCCATTAGGGGCTAAGGTGACGCATATAGTTGATAGTAAAAAACTTAAAAAAGGGTTCTCAATTTTTCTTGGTTTTTTGGCTGCTATGGTTCTTTTGTTTTAACTGATTTAAGTGACACTAAATGGAAAGTATCGTGATTACTTTTTCTCAGAAAAATTTAATGCAACTGAATTTATACAGTAGCGTTTTCCCGTGGGTTGAGGGCCGTCAGGAAAAACGTGCCCTAAATGTGAATCGCAAGACGAGCATCTAACTTCTATTCTGATATATCCCAATGAATCGTCCTCTATCTGACGAACACAATTACTATTAGCAATTTCATAGAAACTTGGCCAACCACTTCCAGAATCGAACTTTGTGCTTGATTCAAACAGTAAGGAATCACAACAAATACAGTGATAGTCGCCCGTTTCATCGTGGTTATAGTATTCACCTGTAAAAGGTTGCTCGGTTCCACATTCTTGAGTAATGCGGTATGCTTCGGGGGATAACTTTTTCTTTGTATCCATTCGTGTATTATAAGAGAATTTGAGAGTTTTCTTCAATATCTACAATTAATTATTATGGAAATATATCTAGTTGGTGGAGCTATTCGAGATGAGCTTTTAGGAATAGCGAATAAAGATACTGAAAAAGATTTTGTTATAGTTGGCTCGTCACCTGAAGAAATGAAGTCTCTTGGCTATCGTCAAGTTGGTAAGGAATTCCCTGTATTTCTTCACCCTCAGTCTAACGAAGAGTATGCACTTGCTAGACTCGAGCGCAAAGTTGGGCTAGGTTATACT
>JABAAZ010000079.1 GCA_014238475.1 Candidatus Paceibacter sp.
AGCTACATCTTTTATTGTTACATCATATCCTGCACATCTAGCCAAAATTAAGATTTTTCTTGCTACATCCAAGCCGTTTAGATCGTCCCAAGGATTTGGTTCAGTGTAACCCTCTTTTTTTGCAGTTTTGACAATTTCAGAAAAGCTTTTTTCATTTTTTTCTAATTCTGATAATATATATCCCAATGTACCTGAAAAGCAACCTTTAATATTATTGATTTTATCTTGTATTTCTTTTCTCTCGTTAATAAAATTTACGATTCCAGCACCAGCCATAACAGTCACATTGAAATCATAACGATGATGAAAATTAGTGAGAAGATTAAAATCATCTGTGGTATATAGAGAAACTGGGTTCTTGTTGGCTGTAACAATACTATAATTTGAGTTTTCAATAATATTTTTGTGAAATTTCAATAAATCTTCTTTGCCAGCAGTCAAGTCTACAAAAATTATTTCTTTATCTAAGTTGCTCCTTTTGACCACTTGCAATATCTCGTTGATGTCTGTGTAGTGAGCCCCTTTCTCTAAAATTTCTTTTGCTTTCTCTTTTGGGTTGGCTCTTTTGGGTTGGCTCTTTTGCCTTTTCTTTTGGGTTTCTTTTTTAGGTTGGCTCTTTTGCCTTTTCTTTTGGGTTGGCTCTTTTGCTTTCTCTTTTGGGGTGCTTTTTACCTTCTCTTTTGGGTTGGCTCTCTTTTGCCTTCTCTTTTGGGGGTTGGCTCTTTTGCTTTCTCTTTTGGGTTTCTTTTTTAGGTTTATTTTCTTAAAGCTACAGGTTTATTTTCTTAAA
>JABAAZ010000007.1 GCA_014238475.1 Candidatus Paceibacter sp.
ATCTTTATTTTGTTTTTCTCTGCTAGTTTCATATCATCTGCTCCATAAGCCGGTGCTAGATGCACTATCCCGGTACCACTATCATCAGAAACATAATCAGCATGATATATTTTCCAACTGATTTTGTCATTTTTATCGTAGTAGTAGTCAAAAGGAGGAACATATTCCAAACCAACGAGGTCAGCTCCTGTTGTTTTTTCAACAACCTCTCCGTCTATCAAATCTTTTTTACTCTCTGCTACAATAAAAACTTTATTATCTTTTTTAACTTTTACATATGATATGTCTTTGTTTACAGCTGCCGCAGTATTTCCGGGTAATGTCCATGCTGTTGTTGTCCATATTATAATTGCTGTATTTAAATCATTTTTCAATGGCAGCAAAACATACACACTCCTGTCAACAGTCTCTCTGTAACCACCCAATGAAACCTCTTGATTTGCTACAACAGTTTCACACCTCGGACATATGTGTCTTGTGTCCAAACCTTCTTTTACATATCCGTTTTTGTATAATTTTTCAAAAATATTCCAAACAGATTCTGTATAGCTTGTATCCATTGTTCTATAAGTCTTTTTCATATCCACCCATCTACCCACCTTAGGAATGAAATCCTCCCATATATTTGCATATTTCAGAACAGATTCTCTAGCCTTTTGATTAAACTTTCCGATACCGTATTCCTCTACTTCTTTTTTGTTTTTTAACCCAAGTTCTTTTTCTATCTCAACCTCAACCGGTAACCCGTGACAATCCCATCCCCATCTTCTGTGTACAATGTTTCCTTTCATAGTTTGATATCTTGGAACAACATCTTTTATTACACTTTGTAATACATGTCCATAATGAGGCAACCCGTTTGCAAACGGGGGTCCATCATAAAAAGTGTAATAGTTGTGCCCAAATATTTTTTGTTTCCATTTCCCTAAAAAAGATTGGTCAGCAACACCTTTTAGTGATTTTTCAAATATTTGATTTTTTTTCCAAAACTCTAAGACTTCTTTATTATCCATACAAATATTATATATTACATTCTATTTACTTTTTTTATACCGCACGCACAAAGTCCATCCTCCAGTATTTCTTTTACCATATCTACAAGTAATAATTTTTGATTTTGATCTTTTGTTCCTATAATTTTTTCTTTTGCATACCACGAATTAAAAAGCGAAGAAAGTCGTATTAAATATTGCACTAAATGATGAGGTGAATTTTTCTCCTTTGCGCTTTTTAAAACTTCACTATACTGATCAAGTTCTTTTAGTATTTCTCTGTTTACATATGAACTATTAGGTAATAGAAAATTTATAATCCTCCATAGTGGTTTTTTTGACAAAATCCCTCTACATCTAACAACAGAATACAATAAATAAGGTCCAGACCCCTTTGTTAGAGATATTTCCTTTTTTATATCAAAATGTATATCTTTTGTGTATTCTTGCCTTAACACTCCAACCTTGATAGCAGAAACAGCAATTGTTTCTATTTCTTTTTTGTTTAATTTTGGATTTTTCTCTAACACTTCTTGAATTACTTTTTTTAATAACTCTTCACCAGAAATAATATTACCTTCCCTTGAAGATATTTTTCCAGAACCTATAATTTTCATAATGCCGTGAGTTATATTTAATGTTTTTGTTTTTTTCCCTATTATGTCTTCTATTGCTGCATCTACTACTTTGAAAAAATTATCTTGTTCATTTGCTGTTATTATTATTGAAAATAATGCTTTTGGATATTTTTTTATTTTTTTAAAATACAGACCAACTTCTTTTGTTTCGTAAGTTGGTGTGTTGTTTGAAGTTATAAATACTCTAGTATTTAATTTTTTCTTTTTCCCTTCATATATCACAGCATTATCTGAATTCTTAAAAATCCCACTCTTTAAATGATTAAGAACAATTTTTGTTCCACTTTCATACACCTCACTTTCAAAAAAATGTTTATCAAACTTCGTACCAAGTATGTCATACAACTCTTTAAAATGCTCCATAGAAAGATCTTTTCCTATTCTGTATATATTATTTTGATGTTGGGACATTGTTTTTGCATACATATTTTGTGTAATGCGTGTTATTTGTTCAGAAACACTAGGATCTTCTTTTTCTATTTTGTTTATGTATGTATAAGATTCAGCTATGTTTTTTACAGAAAGATCTTTTGTTTTAATATTTTTATTTATCACCCCTAAAATAGCCTTTGAAACATGAGGTCCAATATCACCTTGATAACAAAGCCTGACAACCTTATACCCCAAAGATTCGTACAGAGAAGCAACGGCTTCACCGATTATGTTTGTCATTAGATGCCCTATATGGAACACTTTAAATGGATTTGGATCTGTGTATTCAACAAGAACTTGTTTATTTTTATGTGTGTATTTTTTTTTGTGTGTATTTTTTTTTACACAAAAAAACTCATCATGCAAATAAAAATTAATAAACCCACCACCTGCAACCTCAATAGATTTTACTGAGCTGTGATTTGCTTTTAATATCTCGTCCTTGATTTTTTCTGCAAACTCAATTGGATTTTTACCAACACAAAAAGCAATATTTGTGGAATAATCTCCAAATTTACTATGTTGTTGTGTATCAATTTGAATGTCTTTTTTTTCTTTTTTTGTATGTAACGAAAGTAGTGCTGTATATATATAGCCACGAAGATTGTCTTTTAACATAGAAAATTAGTAATATGATAAGAGTTTAACTATTTAATAGTTATACCCATAGATTTTGCTGTTCCCTCAATAATCTTTTCTGCTTGTGAAATATCCCTTGCATTCAACTCTTCAAGTTTTAATTTTGCTATATCTTGTATATCTTGCTTTGACACAGATCCAATTTTTTTTACTAAATTTTTACCAGAACCTTTTTTTATACTTGCTTTTTGTTTAAGTAAAAAAGATGCTGGCGGTGTTCTTAATACAAAAGAAAAACTTCTATCTTCAAAGATAGAAATAACAGCAGGTATAATGTCACCAGACATTTCTTTTGTTTGTTCATTAAACTGTGAACAAAATTCACCCATATTTATACCAGTCGGACCAAGAGATGTTCCTATTGGTGGAGCTGGTGTAGCTTTGCCTGCTTCTATTTGTAATTTTATTGTCTTTGTTATTTTTTTTGCCATATATATATTATAGTTTTCTTATTTGTACAACATCAAGTTTCATTGGTGTGTCACGTCCAAACATATTTACTAAAACTACCATTTGACCTCTTTCCTTGTCTATTTCTGATATTTTTCCATTTATCTCTCCAAAAGGTCCTTCAACAATACGAACAACCTCACCGACCATAAAATCTATATTATGTTTTGTGGCATCTTCTTTTATCTTTGAAAAAATACTATCAACTTCTTTTTCTGACAGAGGTATCGGATCTTTTTTTGATCCTACAAATCCAGATATACCGTTAACACCTTTTACAAAAGAAACTGTGTCTTTATCAGAAACCATGTTTACAAGTAAATAGCTAGGATATATTTTTTCTTTTTTTGTAACTCTTTTTCCTCTTCTTATTACAATCTTATCGACTTCAGGTACAACAGCATCAAATATTTTTTTTTGCATGCTTTCGGATTCTACTTTTTGAATTAAATTTTTACAAGCGGTGTTTTCTTTGCCGTGATATGTTTGCACTGCATACCATTTGGCTTCTGTGTTTTCTTTTACTTCTGTCATATTAAAAATTTAAAGTTAAGTATCTAATGATTTTCACAAACATGTTATCCATAATGCCGAGCACAACACCTGCTAAAACAGCTGCACATATAACAATAAAAGTATATCTAATCACAACAATAAAACGAAGCCAATTAATTTTTGAAAATTCTTTTGATACACCAATTAAATATTGTTTCATATAAATATATTGTAACTATCTATGTATTTAATGTCAAAAAATCAATTTGTTTATTTAAATACAAAATATTTTATCTCTAGAAAAATGGAATTCTATACAAAAGAGCAGAAAGTAGGTATTCTTGCCCAAACAGAAAAACAAATCCCATGAAAATAAACACTATTCCAGCAAACACACCAGACCATTTAGTTACTGTTTCTATAAATCGTACTTTTTGCGTGAAATCAAAAAATATAGACATAAAAAGAAGTGGTGACAATAGTCCTAAAGAAAAAACTCCCAACATAATCATCCCATATACCACAGTTGATGAGTCTGCTGCTAAAATTAAAATTCCTCCTAGCACAGGAGATATACAAGCACTCCAACCAGAAGCAAACACAACTCCAAGTAAAAAAGCACCTGTGTAGGAGTTAACATTGATCCATTTTGGTATTAAAAACCCTCTTGATTTTATACCTATTGCTGAAAATATTTTAGATGGGGAAATAAGTGTTATTCCAAAAAAAATAAGTAGCATACCTGCTACTTTTTTCAAAACAGGTATCACACTAGAGTTTATAAACAGAGACCCTTTTGAGAAAGTTCCTCCTAAAAGTCCGGCAAACCCTCCAAAAATAATAAAAATAAGAGAAAATCCAGCAATAAATAATAGTGTTTTGTTAAACCTAGAAAATCTGTGTGAAGAATTACCTTGTAGTAATCCAATGCTTCCCATTATTATTGGTAAAGTGCACGGTAAAAAAAAACTTGCTATACCTGTTAAAAAAACAGCAATAACAGAAAATTCTATCATTTTAATTTGTTAATCAATCTTTCCAATTCGTTTTTTGGTATGGCCCCAAAAAGTCTAGAGTATTTACCAGTTTTTTTGTTGTAAATAAACCCATTTGGTGTTCCTCTGATTCCAACAAGTGAGGCTTGTTCAACATAACTTCTTATTAAATTATTTTCCTTGCTATTATTAGCAAGACAGGATGTTATATCAGAATCTGTTAACCCATATTCAATCCCAATATCAGTTAAGACTGATTTGTTTAAATTTCTTGAAAATACTTTATTTAAAAAGTTAAAAAATGCTTCGTTTCCAAATTTGTTTTTTACACATTCGGCAACAACAGCACCATGTTGAGAGAAATCTCTGATAACTGGAAAATGTCTATATACTCTGACCACTCCTCCGACAGATTCGTTTACAACACCTGTCACAGTAGAATGAAATCTTGCACAGTTTGGACATCCCACATCAGAATATTCAAATACAATAGTTTCTGCATTCTTGTCCCCAAAAAAAGCATCCGTGGATGATATGGAGAGTATTGCAGAAAAAGGGTTTTTTGCAAATGACTCTTTTGAATCATTTTCTTGTGTTGTTTCGCTTGGGACATACTCTACTTCATTTGATTGATTGTTTTGAATAAAATTAGCTAACAGAAAACCAACTATACCAGCAATAACTACAATCACAAATATATTGTTTTGATTTTTTGTATTTTTTTTAGTATCTGAAAAAACTTCTCTTACCTCTGTTTCAGATTTTTCTGTGTTTATATTTTTTTTAATATTTTCTTGTTCCATTTGTTTGTTTATATTATATGATAATACATAAATTCTATTTTTGTTATTTTATTGATTCTGTTATTATTTTAATAAAATTCTCTTTACTTGTTGCATATGTGTATCCAGCTATTTTGTTATCTTTTACCACTAAAATAAACGGTGTGCCTCGAGCCCCTATTTTTTGTAGTTTTCTTGTCTCTTTTTGTATTTTTGCAATTTTCTTATTCGGATTTTCTACACAATTATTATATTTTTCTATATCTACTCCAAATCGAGACAAAGTCCTATCTGTAATACTTGTCGGTCTAGTGTTATACAAAAACCCTGTATACTGCCAAAATATCTCCTCTCCTGAGATCTCTGCCACACATTCTGCAGAAACTGCTCTCTTTATTCCGTTTGTATTATTTAATGGAAAAAAATGTCTATATACAAGAGTTGCTCCATGCTCATCAACTACCTCTTTTATTGTTTTTCTCATCGACGCACAGAAAAGACATGTATAGTCGGAATACTCTATTAAAACAAACGGTGGTTCTTCCTTATTAAGCCCTAATATGTGATCCTTTGTGGTTATATCCCTTATATTTTTAACTTCATATATAACAGAGCCATTTTGAAAAACATTTGCTGTTTTTTTGATTTGATAAGTATATGGATGTTCTATAAAAAAAAGTGCAATGACTATGGTTATAAAGAATATTAAAAGTGTAAAAATATAACTCCTCATAATACTATAATAGCATTTTTCCTGTGATTACTTGTGTTTTATTTATTATTTGTTATAATAGAAACATTGAATATAATAAAAAACAAAAGACAGGCAGTAATCAAAATTAATGAAAGCATTAATTCCAGAGAGGTTCGACTTATAGATGAGAATGGTAAAAGTGCTGGAATAGTGAAAACAACAGATGCCATAAGTCGTGCCAAACAAGAAAATTTAGATTTAGTAGAAATATCTGCTACAGCAAGGCCTCCAGTGGCACAAATTATGGATTATGGTAAATATCAATATACACAAAAAAAATTAAGAAAGGAGAGGTTTGGATCCTTTAAACTGGCTGAAAAGAAATCAGAGTCAAAAATCACACAAATTAAGACTAATACAAGCAAGGATATACTACAGATGCGAGCAAAAATGTCTAGGAAGTGGATGGATCAGGGATATAGGGTGCAAATAGATTTATTTTTGTCTGGTAGATATAAAAATATGGACAAAGACTTTTTAAGGGAAAAATTAGAATATTTTGTCTCTTTGATACCAGAGCCGTTTAGAATATTAGAAGACATTAGACAAAGCCCGAAGGGTTATTCTATACTAATACAAGCAAGTAAATAACATGGTCAAACCAAATAAATCAGCACTATCAAGAATAAAGATTACTAAAAACAAAAAACTTTTAGTGAGAAAAAAAGGTCAGGCACATCTTAATGCAAAACAATCAAGTGGTAAAAGAATGTCAAAGAGATCTAATGTCTCTATGATAGAAAGTAAAAAAAATATACAACAATTTTTATATAAAAGATAAATAGAATTATGGTTAGAATAAAACGAGGAACAATGGTTAAAAAAGGAAGAAGAACTCTTTTTTCACAAGTTAAAGGTTATAGGTTAGGTAGATCAAAAAAAGTTAGAGATGCAACAACAGCAGCTCTTCATGCTGGTGTTCATGCATTTGCACACAGAAGAAAAAAGAAGGGAGATTTTAAAAAACTTTGGATTGTAAAAATAAATGCCCTAGCAAGAAAATCATCAACTAATTATTCAAAACTCATTTCATCTCTCAAAAAACAGAATATAAAACTAAATACAAAAGTTTTATCAGAACTAGCAAAGGACAATGAAACTGCATTCAAAAAAATTGTTGATAGCTGCAAGTAATTAATTGATACGGTAAATTATAAATTAATTATTTTTTCTGTAGTATTCTGCTGCAATAATAAACAAAACTCCACCAATACTAGCAAAAAAAACATCATTCAGTGAATCCGATAAATGAAACGGTATAGAAACTATATAAAATTCAAATATTTCCCAGAAAAAAGAGGAAATCCATACAGCTAACAGTGGTATCAAAAATATACGAGTTTCATGGAATGCATACACAAATGATGCTATAAACACACCGCCTAGTGCATGTGCAAAGCAATCATACCATTCGTATATATAATAAAGTTTTCTTTCGATACCAAGTGTGTGTGTTACAAGTAGCACAGAAAGCACAAACAAAGCTGTCACAAGTAAAACAATTCTGTATTTTTTATCTGTTCTATTGAAGAATGTTTTTAATATCAATGTCATATATAAATCTTTCCTGTGCTGTACTGTAGTTTAATAATTCGTTTTCGTCAAACCATATATTTATTTCTTTTTTAGCTGACTCAATATCACTCGAAGCATGTATAAGGTTTCGGATAGCTCTGTTATTCGTATCTGCCATTTCGTAAGAATCAAAAACATAATCACCCCGTATAGTACCAACATCGCTAGACAAAGGCTCAGTTGACCCAACTATTTTTCTGACAAGCGGAACTGCATGAGCTCCTTCTATAACCATCACAACTACTGGACCAGCTGTCATAAATTTTATTAAAGACTCAAGGACTCTTTCTCCTATTTCTTCTGCTGATTCAGAAACATTTATTCCTTGTTTTTCTTTTGCTTTTTTTGCTTTTTCACCAGTTATTTTTATCCAGTCAGGATCTACTGTATAGTGCATTCTTACATCTTCTTTCTTTGCAAGTGCTAATTTTATTCCTGCAAATTTCAAACCCAGGTTTTCAAATCTTTTAATTGTCTCTCCAACAAGCGACCGTTGTACAGCATCTGGTTTTAAAATTACCAATGTCCTCTCAATAAACTGTTTATTACTCATATTTAAAATACTTTACCACGGCTTTCCTGTTAACGACACTGCTTTTTTGTTTGTAACTATAAATGTATGTTCAAAATGGCAAGAAAGAGACTTGTTTGGGTCATAATACGTATAACCATCCTCATTATCAGTCTTTATTTCTTTTATTTTTTTTGTGGAAATAATTGGTTCTATTGCTATTATTTCATTCTCACTCAATTTGTATTTATTTTCTTCATTATAAAAATTAAAAATAAACGGTTCTTCATGGGGTTTATGACCTATCCCATGACCTCCAAGCTCTGATACTATAAAAAACCCTCTATTTTGTACAAAATTTTCGATAAATCTACCTATTTCACTCACACAAACACCTGTTTTAATGATTTCTGAAACCTTTTTCAAGCACTCAGAAGAAGCAGAGAGCAGGTCTTTGTTTTTTTGTGCAACATCTCCAACTACTACAGTAAAAGCAGCATCAGTAAAACATTCTGCATATTTAACACCACAATCAACAGAAACAATGTCACCTGATTTTAAAATTTTGCTTTTGTTTGGGACACCGTGAGCGATTTCTTCGTTCACACTAATACACACTCGATAAGGAAATCCAGTTGTTGCTCCATCTGGTTTATATCCCAAAAATGCAGATGTAGTATTGTTTTTTTCAAACAAATGATCAGCAAGTTCTGATATATCCATAGTAGACATGCCAGGTTTTATAAGTTTTTTTAATTCTATTAAAATACATTCAAGTTCTTTTCCAGACTTTATAAATTTTTCTAAATCTTTTTCTTTATTTATTATCATTCTTTTTTATAAAATTTTTTTAATTCGCGCAAAAACTTCCGTAACATCACCTTCCCCGTCTATTTTAAAAATGTCTACGAATTTAGAAGCTTTTCTAAAATTTTTTAAAGTTTTTGTAATTCTTTTTTTATGTATGTTTACTCTTTTTTTGACTATTGCTGAGATATCATCACCTCCTCTAGATCTTTCTAGTAATCTTTTTTTAGCATTTTTTGCTGATGTTATTAAATAAATTACTTTTACC
>JABAAZ010000080.1 GCA_014238475.1 Candidatus Paceibacter sp.
CAACGGTTAGAAATATTGCTATCAATGAAACAGCTGCACCTACCAAAATGTATACAGAAATTACTAGTATTATCATTATAATTACCTTTTGTATTTTTTTCAAACCTTCTCCTTCTTTCAAGTTGTTTTTGATAATTCTTTGCATACATATCGATGAGTATATATATAGTGGGAAAAAAATTATGAAGACTGATGTGTACTTTGATAATTCATAAAATAATCCAAAGTTATAATCAAACCCATCTTCAATAAAAACTCCTAGTGTTGGAAACAGTATTTCTACAAACGTATTAAGTACAACTAGACCAGAACCCAGAGATACTATAAAAAATACAAGAACTCCTAAGCTTGACATAGTCGTTATTATTCGTGTTTTGTTGTCTTTCATATAAAATAGTATATCACAAAAATAAATAGATATGATATTGATCAAACCAGAACAAAAAAGTTATTATAGTAAAAAACTATTTAGGAATAGTTTTTTAAAACTTGTACCCTTTCTAAGCTAATAAAAAAGTTTACTTTATTATCTATCTGTGTCCAACAGATCAAACGTCCAACAGTTTCGCCCAGTTTTATTGTATTTGAACTCTCTTCCTCTATAAAAATTTACTCCTTCTTGGTTTTTTGCAATTGTTTTGAGGTTAGCACATAGTTCATACTTGGTATCAGATAGTTTTGTGTATTCTATCCCTGTTGGTTTTCCATTTCGTAAAGTGTAGGTATAGTC
>JABAAZ010000081.1 GCA_014238475.1 Candidatus Paceibacter sp.
AAAGGTATAGATTTAAATATAGAAGAAGGGGAGATGGTTGCAATTATGGGGTCTTCTGGATCTGGAAAATCAACATTATTAAATATAATTGGGATTCTTGATGAGCATGATGAAGGTGAATATACGTTAGATGGTGTTGAGATAAAAAACTTAAATGAAAAGAAGGCTGCTCAATATAGAAATAAGTTTTTAGGATTTGTTTTTCAGTCATTTAATTTAATAAACTTTAAAAACGCATTAGAAAATGTTGCACTTCCTTTGTATTATCAAGGATCAGGTAGAAGGGAAAGACAGGAAAAAGCTCTTTTTCATTTAGATAAAGTTGGTCTTAAAGATTGGGCAAAGCATCTTCCTAATGAATTATCAGGAGGGCAAAAACAAAGAGTAGCTATTGCTAGAGCACTTGCTTCAGAACCAAAGCTTTTATTAGCAGATGAACCTACAGGAGCTTTAGATTCTGGAACATCTGCTGAAATAATGCAGTTTTTACAACAACTTAATGATGAAGGCAGAACTCTTCTTATTGTCACGCATGAGACGGATATTGCCAATATGTGTAAGAGAATAGTAAAATTAAAAGATGGAATTATTATGCAGGATAAGAATATTAAACAAGTTAGGTGTTAAATTATGATTGACTTTGGCTTTTTTAGAGAAATTTTTCAGAGTATTAATAAGAATAAATTAAGAACTCTACTTTCAGGCTTTACAGTTGCATTTGCTATAA
>JABAAZ010000082.1 GCA_014238475.1 Candidatus Paceibacter sp.
TATTTGATTCAATTGTTGAAATTCCAGCAAACAATAGTCTCATTCTTTGTCCTGGGCTTAATAAGTTAACATTTTTTTCTATGTCTTTTTTAGATAAATCTGCTTCTAGTAATAATTTTACAGACTCATCTTCATTTATTTTGTAAGTATTAGTAAAATAATTTATCGTTGGTTCAGAAGAATTTAGTTTTTGTTCATTTTGTAATACATTGAAAAATTTAATTTTTTTCCCAACAAAAATGTCACCTTTAAAAATATTTTTCTTTTTTGTTATAGTATTAAGTAAAGTTGTTTTTCCTGATCCGTTTGGACCAAGAAGACAAATTCTTTCACCGTATTTTATATTTAATTTCAAATTTTTAAATAAGATTTTGTTTTTATATCCTATTTCTAAATTTTTTAAAAAGATTGAATACAACTTTTTATTTGCAGTGTCATTGGCGTTATCATCGTGCAAAGTGAATACCGGAGGTTCAAAATCTATAGGTTTATCAATTTTTTTTAGCATTTTTGATCTTTTTAGTAGTGCTTTAGCAAATCTCAAAGACTTGGTTTGTTTTTCTTGTTTGGCAGAAAAAGAATATTTATTTTTTATTCTTAATCTGTAATCTGATGAATTATTTTTGATTTTTTCAGAAGCTTTTACCAAAGCTTTTTTTTTATTTATATACT
>JABAAZ010000083.1 GCA_014238475.1 Candidatus Paceibacter sp.
TTGAATCGACGATTCTAAATTGTCTTTGAATCTCACAATTCAGGAAAATTCTGGGGCGACTTTATATTTTTTTTAATATGTTAATAGAACAGTACCAGAGCAGGGTAACACTACTTGTGTTTGTTTTCCCATTAGGCCCAGACAGCAAATTTCTGTGTTTGATGTCAGATTTTTTTCCAATCTGAGGAGGGTTTGAATATAACAAAAATAACAAAATAAAACAAAAAACAAAAAACATTTCCTATGCCATTTCAAGGTTAAAATGCTGTTTGGTGTTATTTCAAGTTTACAAAATTGGCATGCAAACTACAATGTCGCTCAAAGTGACTCAGATAAATCCTTTCTGGATGAAAATACTTCTTTCACTTTAAATTTAATATCGTGTACTGGAAATTCTTGAAATTGAAAAAATAGCAGGAAAAAAGACAAATATGTTTTGTTTGTTTTATGAAAAATCGTGCTCAAACCTAGGCGCGCGCTGACGTCAAACACAGAAATTTATTGTCTTGGCCTAAATACAAAGATTTACCTGAACAAATATAAAAAATATATAATCAATTTAAAAGTGAAAATATCCCACCATATTTTTTACATGTCTGATTACTGACATTAACATGCATGCACCTATTTGGTGGACTTTAA
>JABAAZ010000084.1 GCA_014238475.1 Candidatus Paceibacter sp.
AGTGAATTAAATGCCTCCTACTACACTGAATCAATTGAAAAGATTTCTTCACTAATTAGATAATTAACTGTCGGCCTAGTACTGTCATTTTATGTTTTATTTATATAATTGAATTATAAATTCAAAACAATAAGAGAAATTTATGACAACTTTTAATTAAATCGTAACCGACAAATAGTGTAAATAATTAATTATATCAGAAGAAGAGAAGCCTAATTGAATTCTCACTAACTCTAGAATAATAACACTTTGTGTGGTAAGTATGTAATACGTAGTATTCATACTACGAATTTCTACAATCAATTTATTTTTTGGGCATTTTATACGATTTTTATCGAACTTGAGTGTAAAATGCCCCTGTCAAACGAGATATTCAACAGCAATCAGAGATTGTTTTTCAATAAATAGATAGAGGAAGGTCATACGAATGCTATTGTTTTGACAAAAATGGCCCCCCCTACAAAATCGGGCCGGGTGGGGCCGATTTTATGAAATAAAAATATTATTTTACAAAAAAGGTCCCCCTACAAAATGGCCTCCCCTACTTTTGTTTGTAATTTTGATTTAGACTTCTTTAAGTATGAATTTTGTTTGTGATTTTTATTTTAGATTTATTTTGATCCAAAAAATACAAAA
>JABAAZ010000085.1 GCA_014238475.1 Candidatus Paceibacter sp.
CCCTTATTCATTAAAGCTAAGTTTGATAAATTTATTGATAATTCTTTCTCAATAATACCACCCTGTGGATTATCCTGAGTTGGCCTAACATGCTTTTTAGCTTTGTTTATACCTTCAACAATAGCTCTATTTTTTTCAGTTAATATTTTAATAACTCTTCCAGATTCACCTTTATATGAACCTGCTAATACTTTAACTGTATCTTCTCTTTTTATCTTATTCATAATTATATAACCTCAGGAGCTAAAGAAAGAATTTTCATATATTTTTTTTCTCTTAGCTCTCTTGCAACAGGACCAAAGACTCTTGTCCCTGCTGGTTCATTCTGATTATCTATAATAACTACAGCATTATCATCAAATCTTATATAAGAACCATCTTTTCTTTTAGATTCTTTCCTAGCTCTAACTACAACAGCTTTACGTACTGAGCCTTTTTTAACATTTGAATTTGGGATAGCTTTTTTTACAGTCACCACTATCACATCACCTAATCTTGCATATCGTTTTCTAGAGCCGCCTAAAACTTTTATACATAAAGCCTGCTTAGCTCCTGTATTATCTGCAACATTTAATCTAGTCTCTTGTTGAATCATT
>JABAAZ010000086.1 GCA_014238475.1 Candidatus Paceibacter sp.
TAATTCTACTTTCATTTCAGAAAAGTTCTCATCACAATGAGTTGAGACACATTACCTAATTTATGACTAGCGGAGTACCTGCATAAATACAATAGAAATAACATTTGTAAATTTTGTGCAAAATAATTGTCTTTTAAAAAAGTTTGAATTTTTCTTCAAAATCTATGAACATGTCAAAAATTGCATTTATAGATTGGTAGATATTAGCCCGAGAATTCAGGCTGTATATGGACTTTGACGATTCTGACGGGTCCATTACAGCCTGAGAACTCTTATGCGTAGAAGTGGTAGACAATGTGTGCACGCGTGCATACATGCAGTTTGACTTAATTTAAGTTAATTTTTTTTTCAGATTTTTTTTGTAAGTTTATTTTTTTGTAATTTTTTTTGCAAGAGCAATTCTTTTTTTAAGAGTAAAATGACTTTTTGATTTAAAAGGATTTTTTTTTGTGATTGTCCAAATTATTTTATTAATTTTAAATTTTTTTTTTGCTTCAATGGAAATTTTGAGATGACCTTTGTGAGAAGGATCAAATGACCCTCCAAGAATGCCAATTTTTTTTTTGTAATTTTTTTTCAATTTA
>JABAAZ010000087.1 GCA_014238475.1 Candidatus Paceibacter sp.
ATTATGCCAGGTATCAAAAAATACACACAACGGAGATGGCGCCCAGTCTTGCATGTTAACAATGATATTTCAAGATAAATATTTTATTTTGCACGTTGTTTCACAAATACTTTCAAGAATCTACATCCAATTGGTTTTTGAAGGAGAGTAGCATTTTGAAATTTGAACAAATTTACTCCTTTTAGTGACCCTCCCGAAGCCCCCTTTGTGCATCTTTGGGCCAAGCTTCCGATACGATCGTGTCGAACACTTGACTTGGGAAGATGCCGTAACGAGGCCTAAGACATACAACATTGCGGACATTGCGGACATTTTTTGGTTGGTAATTATTTAATGTTACCAATAATACTACTTTTAAGGAAATGTCATTACAATAAATCTCAGGTGCCAACCTCTTTAAGTGTTGTTTTAATCATAACAGTTTTATTTTCTGTACCAAAACATTTATGTTTCTAAATCATAAATACTGTAAATGTTGATCATTGACCTCAAAATACTTAGTGGTTATTGTAGTTGTGAAATTGTACCCACACCCTGTCCCCAGGATGAAGGTATGTGATAACTGATTTAAATCCAGC
>JABAAZ010000088.1 GCA_014238475.1 Candidatus Paceibacter sp.
ATTTCGAAACATGAACGCCAGCAAGTAATATATAATACACTTTAACGTTTCGTTTGTGTATTTATGGAGAAATTAATAATCGGGGAGGAACTTCCACTAGCGCTATATAGTGTCGGATTCTAGACCCTGAACAGCATGATACACACTTGCTCGTACGGTGTAGATATGTGGACTAGTGTTGAACTAGTCCGAAAAGTCAGACTAATGTAATTGAAAATAAGCTAACGCGTCAATTACATAGTCTAAAATCATAGCTGTGTAAAACCTGCGATTTATGTTTTAGCTCCTATTGACAATTCTATTTTATCTTTAGGCATTATACTCATATAAATATAATAATTGTGACAATTGTGATGATAATATTTATATTTTGTAAATTTTGTTGGTCAAATTACAATTATTTACGACTTTTATATACAAGATCAACGAGACACTTTGGCCCTCTTATATTCATTATATGTATTATTTTCAAAACATTTTGGTTTGGGGCTGTGTATCTGGAAAAGAAAGTTAAGGCAAGATTCAATGAGCTGTCAGCAGTGACAGTATTGCGTCGCAGGTTT
>JABAAZ010000089.1 GCA_014238475.1 Candidatus Paceibacter sp.
GAGACAGATTTAGATATGGATTGGTTTCACTCATTGCACTCTTTCACGACATAATTGTGCCGTTTGGTGTATTTGTCTTTGTTGGATTCTTCTTAGATGTGTCCATAGATGTACTTTTTGTTATGGCAATCTTAGCTACGATCGGTTATTCTATAAACGATACTATAGTTATTTTTGATCGAATACGAGAGAAAATTAAAAATAACAAAGAAAAAAACGTAAAAGAAAGTTTTGGAGATGTTGTGGATTATGGAGTTAAAAAAAGTTTTAGACGATCTATCTATACATCACTCACAACAGCAATCCCTCTCTTACTGTTGGCTATTTATGTACCGACTTTGAAATGGTTCTCCTTTGTCTTGTTTGTAGGAGTGATTGCCGGAACATATTCTTCACTCTTTTTAGCGCCATCAATACTTTTATTATGGAGTAGACACATTAAAGATACTAAAGATAAAACAGAAGAACCAGGCGAGCTAGAAAAAGCTGAACAACGACTAAAAGAAAGGCTGAAAGGGTAATTTTAAAATAACATGAAAATAAAAAATATCTTTCATT
>JABAAZ010000008.1 GCA_014238475.1 Candidatus Paceibacter sp.
GTCTCACGGACAAAAACACACAGAAAGGTCTCCTGGATCTATTGGTGGAGGTCTTCGGTGTAGAGTGCCAAAAGGTGTAAAAATGGCAGGTAGGATGGGCGGAGAGAGGATAACTATAAAAGGATTGGAGATTGTGCTTACGGACAAAGACTCTAATAAAATTTTAATAAAAGGTTCTTTGCCAGGGAAAAAAGGAACATTGATTGAAGTTAAAACATTATAATAAATATGAAAACAGAAGCACCACTATATACAAAAGAAGCAAAGAAGATTTCAAAAATGGTTTCCTTACCTATTGATATATTTACATCAGAGTGGAACAAAGATTTAATTCAGCAAGTTATTGTATCACTGACTTCAAACCAAAGACAAAGAACAGCACACACAAAAGGAAGGTCAGAGGTAAGAGGTGGTGGTAAAAAACCATACAGACAAAAAGGCACAGGTCGAGCGAGACACGGGTCCATACGATCTCCGCTATGGGTAGGAGGTGGTGTCACCTTTGGTCCAACAAACGAAAAAGATTATTCAAAAAAAATAAACAAAAAAATGAGAGCAAAAGCTCTTTCTGCAGTGCTTTCAAAAAAACTAGAAGAAAAAACTGTGGCTTGCGTAGAAGATATGAAATTAGAGTCACCAAAAACAAAAATCGCAGCAAAAATACTATCTACAATAAAAAAAGATTTTGGACAAAAAGAACAAACAAACACTTTAGTAGTTTTGCCACAAAAAAATATTATGCAATCAAAAAGTTGGTCCAACTTACACAGATTGTTTTTGACTGATATAGATACTTTAAATGCACTTGATGTATTTCGTCACACTACTATTATATTTGTAAGCCCGGAGGAGTGTATGGAAAAATTATCGGACAGATTGTCAGAAAAAATAAATAAACAAACAACACCAAAAGAAAAAAAAGAAACAAAATCTACTTCGATTAAAAAAACAGCTATAAAAAGTAAAAAAATAGCAAAAAAGAAAGTGGTAAAAAAAGTGTCTAAAAAGAAAGTAGTAAAGAAAGCGGTAAAAAAAGTTGCAAAAAAACAGTCAAAAAATAAATAATAATATATGATTCTCAAAAAAATTTTTAATAAACAAGAAGAACAGGTCAAAAAAACTGATAAAGTTCAACAAACAGAAAAGAACCATTCAGAGGAACAAAAGACTGAAAATGATATCCTTTCAAAAGATAGTAAGTCACAAAACTATAAACCTGTATCTACAAAAACAAAAAGACAAAAAAGAGTCGGATTTTTACCAACACAAAAAAGAAAAACAAGTATACATATAAGTGAAGTTATTATCAGGCCACATGTGACAGAGAAATCATCTGTTATGTCAGAATCAAATATATATACATTTATAGTGAAAAAACAATCCTCTTCTTTTGATGTTTGTGCTGCTGTAAAGGAAATGTATGGTGCAGATGTTTCTTGTGTGAGGTTTGCAAAAAAAGGTCCTAAAAAAATCTCTCAAAGAAAACAAGGAAACAAAAATCCTGGTCAAAAAAATGTTTTGAAAAAAGCGTATGTTAAAGTTAAAAAAGGTAGTAAAATTAAACTAAGTTAATATGAAAAAATATAAACCAACAAACGCAGGAATAAGAGGTACGGTTATAGTGCCGTATAAAAAACTTCTGACTACAAAAAAATCAGTAAAGTCAATGACCTCTGGTTTTAAAAGAGCAAAAGGAAGAAATAACACTGGAAGAATCACATCTAGATTTAGAGGAGGCGGACATAAAAGAAAATGGAGAGAAATAGATTTTCTGTATAATAAATTAGACATACAAGGAAAAATAGAAACAGTAGAATATGATCCAAATAGAACAGCTTTCATATCTTGTGTGTGTTATGCAGATGGTGAGAGAAGATATGTAGTAACACCAAACAATGTGTCACAGGGTGATACAATTATCACATCAGAAAATGCTCCTATTAAACCGGGTAACAGAGTAAAGTTATCAAATATACCTGGTGGAACACCTGTATACCATGTAGAGATACAAAAAGGAGGTGGAGCAAAAATAGCAAGAGGTGCTGGTATATCAGCGGAGATACTCGGACATGATGAGAAATATACACAACTAAAAATGCCATCATCTGAGTTGAAGAAAGTACAATCATCGGGGTTTGCATCAATAGGACAGATAAGTAACGACGGGCACAAACTAAGAAATCTAGGAAAAGCTGGTCGTTCAAGATGGCTTGGGAGAAGGCCAAAAGTAAGAGGTTCTGCCATGAATGCAGTAGATCACCCATTTGGAGGAGGTGAAGGAAAAGCAAGCAGAGGTAGGAAAAGACAAGTAACCAAATGGGGTAAGCCATCTGGAAAAGGACAAAAAACAAGAAAACCAAAAAAATACTCAAATAAATCACTTATAAGAAGAAGAAAAGTTGGTAAAAAAAAGTAATTTTGATAATATATAAACATGACAAGATCAATAAAAAAAGGGCCACACATAAATTACAAACTGCTTAAAAAAATAGCAGGAAAAAAACCTTCTGATGTCGGAGTGATAAATTGCTGGTGTAGAGACAGTCAGATTTCTCCTGACATGGTTGGGTTTACATTTGGTGTGCATAATGGAAAAACACATCAACCTGTTTTAATATCGGAGGATATGGTAGGGCACTATCTTGGAGAGTTTGCAATGACTAAAAAATTTATAAGACACGGAGGTCGTCAACAAAAAGAATTAGAACAAAAAAAGAAAGAAGCAGAGATCGATGCGGCAAAACAAGCAAAAAAAGCAAAGTAATAATATGAAATCAAGTTTAAAAGATCTAAGACAACCACCAAGAAAAGTAAGATATGTTGCTGACAGTGTCCGTGGTAAAAATGCAATGTCGGCTTGCGAAAGCTTAAGACTTTTAAATAAAAAATCTGCCGCTATAATTTCAAAACTTATAAAGTCAGCTATATCTAACGCAAAAGACAAAAATGTTTCAAATACTGATTCTCTTATGATAAAGAAAATAATGGTAGACTCTGGTATAACCATGATAAGAGGTAGAGCAAGAGCTATGGGAAGATCAACAAGAATAAGGAAAAGAACATCTCGTGTTTTAGTTGAACTGGAACAAAAAGAAGAAATTAAAAATAATAAAAAGTAATATGTCACACACAGTACACCCATACGGACAAAGGATAGGAATTTTAAACGGATGGAAATCTCAATGGTTTTCTACGAATAAAAAAGGATATAGGCAAAACGTCAAAGAAGATATAAAGGTAAGAGAGTTTTTAGCAAAAAAATTAAAAAATAATATGGTAGATGACATTCTTATAGAAAGATTTAGAAACATGATATCTATAACCATATCAACATCAAAACCTGGTCTAGTAATCGGAAGAGATGGAATGGGTATTGAAAATATAATAAAAGACACTAAAAAAATATTAGAAAAAGCAGGTTCAAAAATGGCTGATAAATTAAAAGTGAAAGTGGAAGAAATAAAAAACTCAGAAAAAAATGCAAATCTGGTCGCAGAGCAAATAATAGAGTTATTAGAAAAAAGAATGCCTTTTCGTAGGGTTATGAAACAAACAGTTGAAAAAGTTGCTGCAAATCGTGAAGTAAAAGGAGTCAGAATAAGCCTATCTGGTCGTTTGGGAGGTGCAGATATAGCTAGAACCGAAGAAGTAAAAAGAGGATCAATACCGCTTCAAACATTGCGAGCAGAAATAAATTATACATCTAGAAAAGCAATTTTGTCTTATGGGGCAATTGGTATCAAAGTTTGGATATACACCGGTATAAATTTTAATCAAAAATAATATATGTTACTCTCACCTAAAAAAGTTAAATATAGAAAATGGCAAAAAGCGAGATGCAATCGCAAAAGAATACTTATGCCAACAAAAGGAAGTAATGTTTGCTTTGGTGATTACGGAATACAAGCAATTACAAAAGCTCGTATCTCTTCACATCACATAGAAGCAACTAGACGAGTCGTTGTTAAAACAATAGGAAAAGATGCTCGTATGTGGATCCGTATATTTCCAGACAGACCATACACCAAAAAGCCAAGTGAAGTTGGTATGGGCAAAGGAAAAGGGAATCCAGAAGGTTTTGAGGTGGAAATCCTTCCAGGAAAAATAATATATGAATTTTCTGGTGTAACAGAAGAGGTGGCAAGTGAGACAGCAAGAAAATGTGGAAAGAAATTACCACTAAAAGTAAAAATAACAAAAAGAGATTAATGAAAAAATCAGAACTAAAAAAGAAAAATCCAAAAGATTTTAATAAAAAAATACAGGAATTAAAGAAAGCTTGTTGTGAATATAGGATCACAGTTGATGCAAAAGACAGTAAATTCAACAAGAAACTTACAAAAAAAACAATAGCGAGGATGAAGACTATACAAAACATGGTACCTGCAGCAAATAAACCAAAAGAGACAACAGAACTATCAAAAAAGTCAAAATAACTGTAATATATTAAATATATGGAAAAACAAGAAACAAATAAAAAAACATTAAAAGGAAAAGTGATTTCAAATAAAATGAAAGATACTATTGTTGTTTCTGTCTCTAGATTTTTTAAAGTACCAAAGTATGGAAAGTATGTAAAGAAAGAAAAAAAATATCAAGCACATACAAAAAATAATCACGAGATAGGTGAGGAAGTACTTATATCAGAGTGTAGGCCTGTATCAAAAAATAAAAAATTTCAAGTAATAAAAAATTAATATGATACAACCAGAAACAATTTTAAGAATAACAGATAACTCAGGAGCAAAAATAGTAAAAGTTTTCAAAATTTTGGGTGGCAGTAAAAGAAGGTATGCTCGAATAGGTGACTTGGTAGTCATGTCAGTTTTGTCAGTTGAACCAAGAAAAAATATAAAGAAAAAAGAAGTTGTTCGTGGTGTAATAGTAAGACAAAGACAACCTTTCCGAAGAAAAGATGGTTCTTATATAAGATTTGATGAAAATGCTGCTGTTATAGTTGATCCAAAAAAGAAAGAGCCGCAAGCAACTCGTGTCTTTGGACCAATACCTCGTGAATTATCAGAGAGAGGTTATACTAAAATAATTTCACTAGCACCGGAAGTCGTATAAAGAGTATCAATATGTATATAAAAAAAGGAGACAAAGTTAAAATAATTTGCGGGAAATATAAAAACAAAGAATCAACTGTCTTAAAAGTCATCCGTGGAGAAGGTCGTGTAATAGTAAAGGATATCAATATAGTAACAAGTCACCATAAAAAAACAGCACAATCACAAGGTGGAATAACAAAAAAAGAACGTCCTATTGATATTTCCAACGTAGCTTTGATTGACCCTTCATCAAAAAAACCAACTCGTATAAAAATCAAAAAAGAAGGAGGAAAAAAAATTAGAATATCTTGTAGGAGTGGAAAAGAAATATAATCATGAATAAAATAGCAAACATTAAAGACAAAATAACACTTTCCTTTGATAACCTTAAAGAAAAATTAGGGTGGAAAAATAAAATGCAAATTATAAAAATACAGAAAGTTATTCTTTCTGTTGGAGTGGGAAAAATTCGAAAAGATAAAAGAAAACTTGAAGTAATAGAAGATCGATTGAAAAAAATAACAGGGCAAAAACCTATGTCAACAAAAGCAAAGCGACCAATCGCAGCTTACAAACTAAGAGCAGGTGAAGTTATAGGATATTGTGTAACTCTAAGAGGAGAGAACATGTATGCATTTTTGGATAAATTAATAAACATAACATTACCAAGAACAAAAGATTTTTTAGGAATAAGTAAAAAATCAGTTGACAGTATGGGAAATCTAAATATAGGTGTAAGAGAGCACACAGTTTTTCTTGAAACGTCAGATGAAGAGGTTATGAATGTTTTTGGGTTGTGTATAACAGTAGTATCAAGTGCAGAAAATAAAAATGATGCAATAGATTTTTTTGCTGAGGTTGGATTTCCTTTTGAAAAAAAACCAAAAATTAAATAAATTTTAATAAAATCATTATAAACAAAGTATTTTTGCGGATTTTGTAAAAACACAGATTTTATTTTTCTATTTTTAGGCGAAACACTTTCTGAGTAAACATTGTTTATTACGTAATCTGACTGGCATCGAGTGCAATAAAATAGATTTGACTAAAAAGACATTATTTTGTTATTATACAAGTACTTTAGATCTGTCATATGTTTTATTACTCTCACTTGTCTAATGTGAGGTTTGTAAAAGATACGGTAAGATATCTAAAGAATAAATTAATATAATATGGCAAGAAAGTCTTTAATAGCAAGAAACAACAAAAGAATAAAACTAAACGAAAAATACGCAAAAAAAAGAGCTGAGATGAAAAAGAGCGGTGATTATGAAGGTCTGCAAAAATTACCAAGAAATTCTTCTCCAACACGGATTAAAAACAGGTGCTCTTTTACTGGTAGGACGCGAGGGTATATGCGAGAGTTTGGGTTTTCACGAATCACATTTAGAGAGGAGGCAAACAAAGGAAATATACCTGGTATAAGAAAATCATCATGGTAGCAATTTCAGATCGGATATCAGATTTAATAATCCGAATTAAAAACGCAGGAAGAATATCGCATGAAGAAGTTACAGTACCTCATTCAAATTTAATAGAGAGGATTGTAAAAAAATTAGAAAAAATAGAATTCATTACTAGTATGAAAGTACTAGGAGATAAGCCTTCAAACAAAAGAATTATAATGAAGCTTAAATATTTAAATAACGGAAAACATAAAATACAGGATGTAAAAAGACTTTCAAAACCATCAAAACGTGTATACATTAAAGCAAAAGAAATATTTCCTGTAAAAGCAAACACAGGTGCAGTGATTATATCTACACCAAAAGGAATAATGACAGGGAGTGAAGCAAAGAAAGAGCAGGTTGGAGGTGAGGTTTTATTTATGATTTGGTAATATGTCTAGACTAGGTAAAGCAGCAATAACAATCCCAAAAGAAGTAAATGCATCGTTTGCAGCTGGAATGTTTAGTGCAAAAGGACCAAAAGGTGAAATGTCACGTAAATTCAAAAGTGATGTTGAAATAAAGATAGAAAATGATACTATTAAACTTACCCCAAAAACAAAAACAAAAGCAGTTTCTTCATTGTGGGGAACTTATGCATCTCATATTAAAAACATAATTATTGGAGTGACAGATGGGTATTCTAAAGAGCTGGTGTTAGAAGGGGTTGGTTATCGTGTTGCTGTTGAAGGAAATGATTTGGTATTAAAAGTCGGTTTCTCTCACAGTGTGAAGTTAAAAACACCTGAAGGGCTTAAGGTAGAAGTAGAAAAAAATAATATTAAAATATCAGGTATGTCAAAAGAAGATGTTGGTTCTTTTGCAGCTATCGTTCGAGATGTTAAAAAACCAGAGCCATATAAAGGAAAAGGAATTAGATATATAGATGAAGTTGTGAAAAGAAAACAAGGTAAGAAGAGTGCAAAATAAAATTTATGAATAAACAAATAGAAAAAAACAAAAAAATAGCAAGAAGAAGATCTAGAGTCAGATCTGGTAACATTGGAACAAAAGACAAGCCAAGGCTTTCAGTGTTTAAATCAAACACAAATATATATGCACAAATAATAGATGATGAAAATCAAAAAACATTATGTTCAGCGACATCTCAAAAAAGCAAAGCTAAAAAAATCACAGAAAAAGCAAAAGAAGTTGGTTGTGCAATTGCGTCTTCTGCAAAAAGCGCAGGAATATCAAAAATCTATTTTGACCGTGGAAAAAATAGATATATGGGCGCAATTAAAATACTGGCAGATGAAGCCAGAATAAATGGTTTAGTATTCTAATATGGAAAAAATAACACAAAATAAAGACAACACAAAAGCAAGTACTGACAACAAAAGTAAGTACAATGCAAAACAAACACCGAATAGGGATCAAAAAGGTAGGAGACCTTCAAGTGTCATATCAAAACAAAGACAAGCGCGAAGTGAATTTGATCGACAACTTCTATCTGCAAGAAGAGTTGTTCGAGTAGTTGCTGGAGGTAGAAGATTTAGTCTTTCTGTTGCAGTTGCAATTGGTAATAGAAACGGACAAGTTGGCATCGGTATGGGCAAAGGTCTTGACCAAGCTTCTGCAAGAGAAAAAGCTTTTAACAATGCAAAGAAAAATATCAAAAACATACAAATTACAAAAGATGGGTCTATAAAAAAAGAAGTCTCTGCAAAATATTGTGCGTCTATGGTTCAAATAAGACCTGCAAAATCTGGAATTGTTTCTGGAGGAGCTGTTCGTATGATTATTGACCTTGCTGGTATAACTAAAGTAAATACAAAGATTTTATCGAGAAGTAAAAACCATATAAATAATGCAAAAGCAACATTAAAAGCTTTATCACAATTATAAGAATAGCAATATGTACGAAAAATTACAAAAAAACACAAAAGATAAAAAAAGAGTAGGAAGAGGCGGTAAACGTGGAAAAACAAGTGGACATGGTCATAAGGGACAGAAAGCAAGAGCAGGTAAATCAATAAGACCTGCTTTTAGAGATGCTCTTCAAAGAATCCCTAAAAAAAGAGGACACAACAAAAACAGATCTAGGTCTGTTGTACCAAGAAGAAAGGTTTTGTGTGTTAATTTACACAAGCTAGAAAAAAACTTTAAAGATAAAAAAACCACAATCACACCGAATCTACTTTGTCGATTGGGAATAATAAACAAAAAAGGAAAAAAGATTGAAGCAGTGAAAATTTTAGGAGTAGGTGATTTGAAATCAAAAATAGTTGTATCTGGTTTTTCTGTTTCTGAAACAGCAGAAAAAAAGATTGTAGCAGCAGGTGGAAAAGTATTTAAAAGATAAAATGAAATTAAAAAAATTTTTCACAGATAAAATTTTATTACAGAGAATAATGTTCCTTATCATAGGACTTGTAGCGTTTAGGCTCGTTACATCAACACCTATAGCAAACATTTCTACAGAAACACTTCACTCAT
>JABAAZ010000090.1 GCA_014238475.1 Candidatus Paceibacter sp.
AAGATAATATTTTACCAGGAAATAATGTTTTATCTGTTCAAGTTCATAATGACAATATTTCTTCTTCTGATTTAACGGGGCGTATTTTTCTTTCTTTTGGTATTGGAAATAAATAATTAAAAGGATTTGATGTTTTTATAAGAAATAAAAAAAATCCAATTATGATCACTTGCTGAAAAAGCAATGTCAAAATTCTATATTTTTTTGGGTGTTTGTTTGATTTAATTAAAAATATAAAAATAAAATATGATCTGAATGAAAGTATAGTGAATCAAATTGAAATGTCGTTAATATATATCAAAAATCGAATTTCTGATATTGATCCAGAGATTATATATGAAAATAAAATGATTGATCCACGGTTACAACATAATTTATATCATCATTTGATAAATATGGATAAAATAATTTTACCATTACATGTAAATGATCCAAACTTTGAAAATATGTTAGAAAATATATTTAATATTTTAAATGATCATGTATATTTTATTAAAAATAGTGATTTCAATTCAAAATATTATGCAATGATCGCAAGTGATTGGATTCGCCAAAAAT
>JABAAZ010000091.1 GCA_014238475.1 Candidatus Paceibacter sp.
ACACAGAATAAATTTAATAATAAAGAAAAATTATTACCTAAATTTGATAAAAATGGCAATGAAATTACCTACAAAGAATATGATATTAGTAAAGCAAGGGTTCCTAGCGACAGAGGTTTGAAACGTGTTGTTATTGGCAGTGATGGTAAAAAATATTATACAAATGATCATTATAAAACATTCACAGAAATAAAATGAAAAACTGGAAACCTTTAGATGACAAAATAGACGATTTATTTTGGGATTATATTTATGATAATTTTTTCTTTGCTGCACACAATAGTCCTAAATTTGATCCAAAATTTAAAAAAATATCAATAGTTAAACTACCTAGCCCCAATATTCAATATAGTACTGAAAAATATTTTGTAAATAAAAGAGAAGACGAAGAATGCTCTCCTAGTGAAATAAAATGGTTTGAAAATTTTAATTCCAATTTACAAAATAAACTTATATCCATTTTTAAAACACTAACAAAGAAAAAAGGAGAAAGAATGTATGCATTAGATTGGCAACACCAAGGTTATTCTTTTAATCCA
>JABAAZ010000092.1 GCA_014238475.1 Candidatus Paceibacter sp.
AATGATGAAAGAAGATTGGCAGAGATTTTATATGAAGACAAGAGAGAAAATTTAGAAGATAAAAATACTATTTGGACTCAAAATGCTAATGCTGAATACTGGAAAGAAAAATCAAAATTTTCTGGTGATGTAGGAAGAATTTATGGAGTGCAATGGAGAGATTTTAATGGAGTTGATCAATTAAAAAACTTGATTGAAGGTTTAAAAAAAGATGCAGATAGTAGAAGGCATATTCTTACTGCATGGAATCCTGCAGAATTACATAATATGTCACTTCCTCCATGTCATGCTTTTTCTCAGTTTTACGTATCTAATAACAAGCTTAGTTGTCAATTATATCAACGTTCTTGTGATATGTTTTTAGGAGTTCCATTTAATATAGCAAGTTATAGTATTTTAATTCATATTATCGCGAAAGAATGCGGTTATGAAGTAGGTGATTTTATTCACTCTTTAGGGGATTTTCATATTTACCAAGAACATTTTGAACAAGTAAAAATTCAATTAACTAGAGAGCCAAAAAAA
>JABAAZ010000093.1 GCA_014238475.1 Candidatus Paceibacter sp.
ACAGCAGCGACTAAAGCAAATAAAATTAGAGCTATTTTACAAAAATCTGCTAAAGGGGGGAATAAACCTAAAAAAATTAAAGAGGCTGCAAAGCAAGAGTTCAGAATACAAGCTAGTGTTTCTAAAATAAAAATTATAAGGTCTAGAGACAAAAAAACTAGAAAAAATAGAATTACAGGAGTTAGGACAATTGAAAATAAACCTGTGACCTATAGACCAAAACCAGATGGGAGTTATAGTGTAGGCAGAAAAAGCAAAACCACCCATTTTCGACCTGTCCCTGGTGGGAGGTTTACAAGAGACAGATGGTAAATAATGAATAATTTAGGTAATCTTTTAGAAAGTACTAAAAAGAATCACAATTACAAAGTTACATTTTTGGATGGAGAGATATATATTCTTACCAACTTTGAGATGGTTGATGAGAGTATTTATAATAGTTTAGATGTATGTGTAGCTGATGTAATATCTGTAATTAAATCCGAATCAAAAGTAATTAATAATAGAGTGGCTCTAGAG
>JABAAZ010000094.1 GCA_014238475.1 Candidatus Paceibacter sp.
ACGAAGCGCATTAATACCTAAATTACTGGTAAGTAAATTTGCTTGCCGGAATGCAGTTCCTCCCAGAGGTACAATTAAAAAACCAATTATTAATCCAGCCCATAAGATGTGCATTGTAAATTGCTCTCCCAAAGAGAAAGCAATTATTAGTACTACTATTCCAGAAACAAAACACTGGATAATTCGAGCAATCATAATACAATAAATCTCTTCAACATCTTCACCAATCTCTTTAATTTTTTGACATGCCATTGTTCCATATCTGATGCCAAATGAGACAGATATTGCAGTCAAAACTGCCGCCCCAAGAGCAAGAAAACCCCCTTTTAACACAGCCCAATTTGCTTCAAATGAAAATGAAAAACCTTCTAACTGTCCAACGGTAACAAAACCGAATCCTATAAATCCAAGAATAAATAAAACAAAAACCCAAATAGTCAATTGGTCAAATCTCTTTTCTTGACGGAACAACAAACTACTAATGAGCACAAAAAATAACGGTGACATTCCATATATGA
>JABAAZ010000095.1 GCA_014238475.1 Candidatus Paceibacter sp.
TGTCGTTTCCCCCTCTCTGCTTCCTTTTTTTGTGCCTCTACGTTTCCCTTGGTTTCGCTGTCGCGATATGACCTATTTTGATGTGTTAAAGCGACGTTAAGCCCCAATCTAATAAAAAAAATAATAAACTGGGGAAACCCATATGCTGGTAAAATATTTTTCTAAGGTTCCTACGTGACATTTCACCTTTAATTGTCGCTTTGA
Source organism: Candidatus Paceibacter sp. (assembly GCA_014238475.1). GTDB lineage: Bacteria > Patescibacteriota > Minisyncoccia > Phycocordibacterales > JABAAK01 > JABAAK01. Next base: position 205 of record JABAAZ010000095.1, read on the forward strand.
CATTGATTCCATCTCGGTTGCACATAAACTAAATAATACACTCTCTGTCAATAACAGAGACTGAATACACTATAGAAAGTGGAGAAGTCGGCCAATTTGGACGACCAGCGATAACTGCAAAAGAATTAAATTATATTGAAATATTTTTGATGCATACACATGTATAGTCGCTTTTTCAGCGAACAACATTTTACCACCTAGTTTTGAATTTTTTTATGCATAAAAGTGATCTTAATCTAAAAATCTATTATGGAGGGGTTCATGTGTCTCGTTGATATTTTACATCATAAGGCATAAAATAACG
>JABAAZ010000009.1:0-2069 GCA_014238475.1 Candidatus Paceibacter sp.
CCTGTATTACCATTAACATCTGTTGTACAACCATAGTTATTTAGTTGTGGATTCAAATAATTATTTGAATCTATCGCAGCTTTATTCATAGCATCAGTTGATTTAGTTTTATTGGTAATAATAAGATGTACAGCGCCAGCATCACTCGTTGTAGGAGAACAACCGACGATGGTAATATCTTTTGCAGCGCTTATTTTTCCGTCAGTGTCTCCAGCTGTGTATGCACTACGAGTTTCACCATCTTGTAGAGCTTGCGACACTACAGTGCCATCTGCTTCAATATCTTCCAATCTAGGTAGGCTTGGTACAGTTGGTGCGACAGCTTCTGCTACTGGTATGTGAGGTAGTAGTGGATTAAAAATTAAAGAAAGTACAACAAAAATAGACAATAAATTATGCCCTGTTTTATTTATCTGAAGAAAATTTGATGGATTTATTTTCATATTCTTTTATAAAAAGTATAACACAAAATAAACAAAAGTCTAGTCATTTAAACACTGTAAAATAGGCGTTTTTTGACTAAAAATACAGGTTTAATTCTACATAAAATGTCATAATAGTTTTATATGATACACATAATCAAAAGTTTTATTGAAAAAGTTCAAAAGAAATTTTATAGACATGATTACACTATCATGTCGATCATAGCTTTTGCTGATGGATTGATATCTCTTATCCCTTTTGAATTTTTGTTTAGTCTTTATTCTGTAGCTTATAAAAAATCACAAATGTTTAAAATGATTTGTCTAACATCCTTGTGCGGTATGTGTTCATCTATAATTATATACTTCTTAGGTTATTTTAGTTTTGATTATATAAATATGTATTTAAATTACTTTGATATAAATTTTGATTTAGTTAAACTTGATGAAATAAAAGATAGTTATTTTTTCTACCTTATTTGTTTCTTGGTTATCGCTCTACCCTTTACACCGTCAGTCTTAGGAGTCTTTGTGTGCGGATTATTAAAAGCAAATATTTTTATAATAGCTCTTTTACTTTTTTTGGGAAGATTTTTAAAGTACAGTTTTTTTACCTTTTCAATATGCATACTGTCTGACTTTTTTTTAAAAAAAATTAAAAATATTTATTTAAAAATTATTTGTGTCGTTTTTGCTCTTGCTTTGATATTGTTTTTGATATGGCAATCACACCTGATAGAATATCTACAAAACCTATTTTATGTTTGATTTTAAAGCGTTTTTGAGCAGTTGAGGGTTTGTGGAACCCTTTGATTTTTGCATACCCTTTCCAACCAAAAACTGTATCACACTCTCGTTTCCGTTTTTGATTTGTTCTACGACTGTTGGATTTTCTTTTATGATTTCTTGTGCTAGTTTGTCTATGCTTTCTTTGTCTGATTGTTGATAGAGTGATTTTTCTTTTGCTACAGCACTTGGTACTCCACCGAACTCAGCGATGTGTGACAATATGTCCTTTGCACCTCTTGAAGATATCTTGTCATCTGTAAACATAGAAACAATCTCTGCCAAAACATCTTTTGTAATGTTTGTATAAAAAGAATCTTGAAACTTATCTATCAGTGATATAGAATCTGATGTGAGAAAGTTTGCAAGTGTTTGTGCGTTTTCTTTTTTAAATGATGACACAGACAAAACATCACAAAAAAGTTTTAAAAGTTTTTGATTGTGTAGTAATGTCTCTACATCATTTTCTTTTAGTTTGTAATTTTGTTTAAAGTCTGCCCTGATATCCTTTGGTAGTTTTGGTAAGTTTTTTTTGATATGATCTTTTTTAAATTCTTCTATTAAAGAAAGATTGAATTTTGGTATATCTGGATCTGGGAAATATCTGTATTCGTGGGAAGACTCTTTTTTTCTTTGTGATTCGGTTTTTGATTTGTTTTCGTTCCACCCGCGCGTTTCTTGAGTCACAGTCCCTCCACTTTCAAGAACCTCCTCTTGCCTTTTAATCTCATATTCTATTGCCTTTTTGACCACTTTTGTAGAATTTAAGTTTTTTATCTCTACTTTATTGCCTAACTCCTCATCCTTTGAGATGGATATGTTCACCTCAACCCTCATCTCCCCCCACTCCATACGAGCCAT
>JABAAZ010000009.1:2168-4726 GCA_014238475.1 Candidatus Paceibacter sp.
TTTGAGATGGATATGTTCACCTCAACCCTCATCTCCCCCCACTCCATACGAGCCATACTCACATCAAGCATACGAAGTATCAACTGTAATTCCTCCACAAAGCAAACAGCGTCTTCTGCATTTCTGATAACTGGTTTAGTGACAAGCTCCATCAGCGGGACACCGGATCGGTTGTAGTCAATCAAACTCTCGTCAGTATCAGTGTGTATGTTTTTTGCTGTGTCCTCTTCTAGATGTATCCTCTCTATCTCTATATCAAATATCTTTCCACCAGATACTAGTGGGTGTTTGTGTTGAGATATTTGATACCCCTTTGGTATGTCTGGATAAAAATAATGCTTGCGGTCGAATTCTGTAAAGTCGGCAAACTCACCAGAAACTGCCGAGCCAACTTTTAAAACTTTTTCCATTGCTTCTTTTTGGATGTATGGCATCGCACCAGGGTATCCAGTACACACCGGACATACCAAACTGTTTGGTTCTTTTTCGTTTGGATCATTTTTACATCCACAAAAAAGTTTACTGTTTGTAGAAAGTTCTGCATGGATCTCAAGTCCTATTGTTGGCTTATACATATAGATATATTAGCATTTTAAAAAGGTTGTTAAAATTATTGTATTTTTGTAAGTATAAAATCAAAAAGTTTCTTTATAGATACTTTGTCAGTAGAAGATATTACAAATACGGGTTCTGTATTATGTTTATCAAATAATTTTTTTGCATTGTCTGCCACTGCCTCGTCTACGAGATCTTGTTTTGTTAATACTACTATTTCTTGTTTTTGTTCTAGATCGTACTTGTATTGTTTTAATTCCTTTCTGATAGTTTTGTAATCACCTAGCAAATCATCACTCTCAAGTGATACAAGATGCAGAAGTGTCTTGGTTCTTGATATGTGTCTTAAAAATTTATGTCCCAAACCTTTTCCAGTTGAAGCACCCTCTATGATTCCTGGTATATCAGCAAAAACAATATCTTGTGCAACACCTAGACTTGGTTCAAGTGTGGTAAACGGATATGCTCCTATCTTAGAATGTGCATTTGTTATCTCGTTTAACAGAGTAGACTTGCCTGCGTTTGGTAGTCCTATAATCCCTACATCTGCTATTATCCTTAGTTCTATATATATCTGGTATGCTTGCCCGTCGTGTCCATACCCTGCTTTTTTAGGGGTTGTGTTTGCACCGCTTTTATAATGAGAATTACCAAACCCTCCTCTACCACCTGCTGCTATCAAGATCGGTTCGTTTTCTGATATACACTCGTACTCTTCGTGTGTTTTTAAGTTTTTTATATACGACCCAACAGGGACTTCTATGGTTAAATCCTTTCCGTTTCTACCTCTTTTGTTTTGAGCTCCTCCTTGTGTGCCTTCCTCTGCTTTATAATCCCTGCCACCTTTTAATTTGTTTAATGCTCGTAAAGACTTTATAGCAACAATGTATATATTACCGCCGACCCCTCCGTCACCACCGTCTGGTCCACCTTTGTCTTCGTATTTTTGATGTCTCCAATGTATAACACCATCACCACCGCGTCCAGCAGTAACTGAAATTTTAATTTCATCTTTGAACATTTTACTTAATAAGAAACCTTACCACTGTTGTTGCTATCGCTATCACAACCAAACCTGCATTTGTTATATCTATATATGTCACAAAATAATCTATTACGTAAACTATGACTATCTGCAAAAGCAGAAAACCAGTTCCCATAGTAAAAATAAAAATCGGTGTCAAAAGTAATGTAAACCACCATCTAAATACTACATCAAAAAGTGTAAAACATAGTGCAATCAATCCAAACCCGAGGGACAAACCGATGATGTTATAATTTTCTGCTGATATGATTATAAAATCTGTATACTTATAAAAAAGGAAAAAAACTGCAGCGTAAGTAAAAAATTTTAATAGAATTTTATTTGTTTTAATCATATATATATTATATATTTTTATTTACGATTGTTCTAACATCATCCCAAAAACTCTTAAATATACCAACTGCTTCTTTTCTGTATTCCATCAATGGATTACCCCTTATATTTACACTTCTTTTAGCATAGTCCATATTTGAAAGGTGTTCTGACCAACAATGATCTATAACCCGCAGGATTATTCTTTGGACATTTTTGTTGTTTTTTTGCTTTTTATCTTCATCTAATTCCAAAAAACTTTTTCTTTTCTCTTCTGATACAAAATCATTAAAAATTTCATCGTAAGAATCACAAAACAATACAGTGTTTCTTTTTTTGTATACTTCGTTTCTATGAACATCAATCACACTGTCAAACTCTAGACTGTGCTTTCTTGCGTCAAAGTTATGTCCTTCTATTCTTTTTTGTGCGTTTTCTAGTGATCGTGATATCACTCTACTTTCTATCGGTTCGTCCTCTGGTACTTTTAACATCTGTGCTATGTTTTTTATCTTATCTGATGCAAAAACTCTCAACAGTGAATCTTCCATAGATACAAAAAATCTCGTCTCTCCTTCATCCCCCTGTCTACCAGACCTACCTCTCAACTGATCGTCGATCCTCCTTGCTTCGTGTCGCTCTGTAC
>JABAAZ010000009.1:4762-8649 GCA_014238475.1 Candidatus Paceibacter sp.
TGTATTCCTCTTCTGTAGCACCCACTCCGCCTAGTTTAATGTCTACACCACGACCAGCCAAGTTAGTAGCGACAGTAACCCTTCCCAAAACACCTGCGCCAGCAATAATTTCACCTTCACTTTCGTGGTTTTTTGCATTTAAAACATTGTGTTGGATGTTTGATTTTTTAAGGTGTTCTGATAACTCTTCATTTGCTTGTATAGAAGCTGTACCAACGAGAACAGGCTGCCCTTTTTCTTGTAATTCTTTTATTTTTTTTGTTATGGCTTTTAGTTTTCCGTTGTTTGTTGTAAATATAAAATCAGAATTATCTTTTCTTATCACTGGCATATGTGTGGGTATGCTAAAGACATCACACTTGTAAACCTTGTTAAACTCTTCTTTTGAGGTTATTGCAGTTCCTGTCATACCAGAAAGAACTTTGTACATACGGAAATAGTTCTGGAATGTTATAGATGCAATTGTTTTTGACTCTTTGTGTATTTCTACACCTTCTTTTGCTTCTATAGCTTGATGTGCTCCACCACCTAGCATCTTTCCTATCTGAAATCGTCCGGTAAACTCATCTATCAAAACTACTTCATTGTTTCGTATTATATAATCTTTGTCTTTTTTGTATAAAACCTTTGCCCTGAGTGCATTTTCTAGATGGTGTATTATCTCTTTGTTTTGATGTGTGTATAAATTTTGTATTTTTAATCTCTCTTCTGTAGTCTGTATTCCTTTTGATGTGAGCAAAACACTTTTTGTCTTTTCTTCTAATTTAAAGTCTTCATCTTCTTTTAAGATATCTGCTAAACGCGTAAACTGTATGTAAAAATCTGTCGGCTTTTCTATGCTACTAGAAAAGATAAGTGGGATCCTGGCTTCATCTATCAATATAGAGTCAGCCTCATCTATCAAAGCAAAATTATGCCCTCTTTGTACTGTATTTGCAGCATCAAGTGCTATGTTATCTCTGAGATAATCAAACCCAAACTCGTTGTTTGTACCATATGTAATATCTGCGGCATACGCTTCTTTTCTTGTGCAAGGTCTAAGGAAATCATAATAAACTTTATAATATCCTTTTTCATCTCTTTTTTGGTCTATTTCTTTATGTCCTGCGTCGTATAGATATGAATTACCTTGTGTGTTTACCACACCAACACTCATACCTAAAAATGAAAAGACTTGTCCCATTAATGCAGCATCTCTTCTTGCTAAATAATCGTTCACTGTTACTATGTGCACACCTTTACCTCTCAGTGCATGTATGTATGCAGGCAAGATGGCAACCAAAGTTTTTCCTTCTCCTGTTTTCATCTCAGCTACACTTCCTGATGTGAGTAAGATCCCACCTTTTATTTGCACATCAAAGTGTCTCATTGTTGTTGTTCTTTTGGACGACTCTCTTAAAACTGCAAATGCTTCTGCTAAAATATCATTATCTTGTTTACCTTGTTTTAGTTGATTTTGAAATTCCTTTGTTTTGTTCTTTAACTCGTCATCTGTTAATTTTGAGATTTCTTGTTCCTTCTTGTTTGTTTCCTTGACCAAAGGATCAATGGTTGCTAGGATCTTTTGGTCGTGCTTTTGTTGTAGCCATTTTGTAAATATAGACATCTAGGTGTATTTTAGCACAAACAAAAAAAACACCTAATAGGTGTTCTTTTTGTTTTTTTTGATGCGGAAATTATCTTTTTCTTTTTGGAGCAGCTCTTTTTTTCATCACTCTCTTTTTTGCTACTTTCTTTTTTGCTGGAGCTCTCTTTTTCATTACTCTCTTTTTTGCGACCTTCTTTTTCATTACTCTCTTTTTCGCGGATTTTTTAGCCATTTTTCTTTTTGGCGAAGATCTTTTTTTCATCACTCTTTTTTTCGCTACTTTCTTTTTCATAACTCTTTTTTTCATTGGAGATTTTTTCTTCATTACTCTTTTCTTTTTAACCATGATATATCGTTAGTTAATAATATGTAAGATCTTAAATGATCTTATTTATAGTATGGGTGTATAAAAAATAACTTTGTTGTAAACTTTTTTTATATTAGTGGAAAACTTTTTTTATATTTTTTTTATATTTTTTTTATTTTTGTTTTTTATTTTTATTACTTCTATAAATTTCAAAAAAGAGAGGAGATATAATCAAAAAAGACACTAGAATAAGTCCTAAAACCCACATCCAAAAGTTTTCTTTAGTTACAGTTAAGTTTATTTGTTTATCTTTGATAGAAAAAAAATTATTTTTTTCTTTTTCTGTTGTGTCATTTTCTTTTTTAAAATTTTCTTTTTTAGCAATATTTTCTGTATTTTGTTTTGTTTTTTTTATTTCTTTTGGTTCTGTTGATTTTTTTGTTACATCTTTTGGAGTTTCTTGTGCTTTTTTTACCTCTATTTGCAGATTGTTTTCTAAAATCGTCACACCAAACTCATTTTGAAGATACAAAACCAACTGGTCTGTATCTATCGGGATTGTGATCGACTGACTCCGTAACAGTATGGTGTGCTGCGGAAACGAAAACAGTGTTTTTGCTTGGTCATGGACACTCCATTTTGATATGTTGATACTAGAATCAGATAAATTAGTTAACTTGTAAACCTCCCCTTCTTTTGTTATTTTGATATTTGGCTTTGTGATTACAACAACGAGCGTAGCAAACACCTCCTCTGTCTTTATGTCACTTGCTGTGATGTGATATGTGCCTTCTTCACTGTAAGCGTGATAAACCTCCCTACCTTTTGCAACAGATGTATCACCAAAGTTCCAAAATGCCGTTGGAATGTTTGTCCTTTCTCCAATCTTTTCTTTTACAAAAAACTTGTTTCTTACACCTGAAAAGAAATCTCCTTCAATCACGATATCATAAGTCCTTGTAATTTTTTGTGATGAACCAGATGTGCTGGTTGAACTTTCTTCTGTGGTGTCTTGTTGTGACTCTATGTATGTATAAGCAAACCCCGGTGTAGGTTGAGACGGAACTATCAACGCTTCATTTTTTTGTAAAGTGTTTCCATCTCCAAAAGCACCATCAGAAGAAGTGTATGTAAAAGAATCAAGTTCGACTTGATTATCGTCTGTGATTTGTAATGTCTCTCCTGTGTTTGATAAAGAAAAACTTGAATCAAAAACTATGCCAGAAAAAGAAGTGAAGAAATCTAAAAACAAATCTGCTCTGTGTGCTATCACTGCATATGACAACGGTGGTATCACTATCCCAGACGCCCCGTACTCATTTATATTGTGATAAGAGCCTCCTTCTAAAAATTTTATTTTACTTATCTCTACTTGGGATGTGGTGTCGTTGTATATCTCTATCCATTCACCAGGAGCTAAAGAATCAGATCCTTCCAAGTCATAACTCACCTCTGTGATTTCTATAGCAAAAACATAGCAAATACAAAGTAAAAAAGCTACAAATGCAGTAACTATAGTTAACAAGCCTGATGTATGCTTTGTTTTATTCATTTGGCATATTAAACCCACTTATCTCTCCTGATTTTTCTGGTTTCTTTGGTTCTTTTTGGGTGTCCTGGTCTTTTATGTGTTCCTTTTTCATTACTTGTTTTGGTTCTGATTGTTCTGTTGCTGATTGGTTTTGTTGTTGGTCTGTTGTGATTGCTTTTTTTTCTGTCGATGGTATCCTGATATTTTTGAGAGCTTCTTTTAGAGATATATCTGGTTCTCCATCTTCTTTGTGTGGTTTAGTGTTGTTTTCGTTTGGATTATTTTTGTTAAAGTGTGGCTTTTGATGTTGGTGGTATTGTTTCTGTTGATGTGGTTTGTTATGTGGGCGGTTGTGCTGGTTTGTATTTGGTTTTTGATACCCTTGTTTGTTTTTATCTTTTTGTGGAGGTTGAGGTATACTCTCTGACCGTTCTCTTATAGCTCTCTCTGCTTCTTCCCTT